>NZ_JAWPOH010000008.1:0-101553 GCF_037671525.1 Methylobacter svalbardensis | reverse complement strand
CAGTTTTTGTACAATTGAATTCGAAAAGCTTAGCGTTATGATTTTAAGTGCTCCTTTAAGTTTTTTCAGTAGAAATAAGTATATCTTCAAAGGAGTTTTTTACTGTTTTGGAAATTAATTTTCTGGAAGTCTATATGGAGAAAATGCAGTGGTATATCAATTTTATATTTTTTGAGGTGTGGTGTAAGGCTAAAGGAAAGGATTATGTCATCGAAGAGCTGTTTTCGGGCAATGAAGAGTTATGTGAAATTATTACGGAGCTGCATTACAGTCAACATAAAGGCGCCGATTTTTTTCTAGCCGGGTTGCAGCACATTTTTGAGGATTTCAAAATCCTGGAAAATACGGATATTGAAAATTTAAAACATTGGTATCGTTCAAATAATAGAGTCGATTTGCTATGTGCTAAAGACCCGTCTGTTTCGCCGGTAACATACAATGATATTGAAAAATTGTCGGATAAACTCAGCCATCATCTGAAAGATTTTTTTAAAAATCTCTATTCTCAAAGCTTTCTTTCACTCACCTCTATCTCCAGCAGAATCGGCCAAATAGAAAACCACTACACCGACTTTATTAGCAAAAATGCTAGCGGCAAATGCCCTTTTTGCGGCATCAATAATGTAAAAGGCAATTACCACAGCAAGCGGGAGGCTTACGATCATTATTTACCTAAAGGAAAATATCCGTTTAACTCAATAAACTTTCGTAACCTGGCACCGGCTTGCAACGAATGCAACAGCTCCTATAAATTAGCCCAAGATCCGCTTTATAACGCCAAAGATCCTCTCTTGCCCCAAACCGGAGGCATACGAAAATCGTTTTATCCTTATCAGGTAAATCAATACACCATTGAATTCAAAATTACACTGGATAGTCATGATTGGAATAATATTCAGCCTGCCGATATTGAGCTGCAAACCGGGCCTGACGAACTCAGGGAAGAATTGGATACTTGGTTGGACGTTTACGGAATAGATGAACGCTACAAAGCAAAATGTTGCACTAAAAATGACGGCAAGTACTGGATTGAGCAAGTGTTGGACGAATGCCAAAATGACGGTAGGACACCTGAACAGATTTTTAATACATTAGCTCGACAGGCAAAGCTTAAGCCTTACGCTGATGTCAATTTTCTGAAATTCCCTTTTTTGGAAGCCTGTAATAATAAAAGACTGTTTGATGTCTAGTTCTTTCAAGCATTAACCATCTACTTCATACATTCAATGTGCCGGCAAAATTGTGTACTTCATTTTAATCAGCCATTAACAAGACCCAACTACAGGCTGCGGATTCCGATTTTAATACTTGCAAAACTCTACAGGCAATTGGGGTGAACGATGCTTTTGAGGTCGACTGCCATACTGATGCACAAATAACTTTTAAAATCCGCTGACTTGTGCGTAACGACTCCAATCAGCTCGGATTCTGTCGCTATCTTTTGCTAAAAATAGAATATCTGGACAAAACCTTACAAATTGGGCAAAATTAGCGGCTAATTATGCTTTTAAACCCTAACCGACTTGCAGATTGATGGCGACTATTACCGTTCTAAATGGGCCGAATTTAAACCTGTTGGGCATTCGCGAACCCGGTCTTTACGGCAATCAAACTCTCGCGGACATTAGACAACATCTGGAACAAAAGGCTGTGGAACTGGGGCATCAGCTTAACTTCCATCAAAATAACGCAGAACACCAGATAGTGGAATTGATACACGAGGCTTACCAAGCCCAGGTTGATTTCATCATCATGAATCCGGCAGCCTTTACCCATACCAGCGTCGCTATTCGCGACGCGCTGCTGGCAACCAAGATCCCATTTATAGAGGTTCATTTATCAAACGTCCACGCACGTGAACCTTTTAGAAAACATTCCTATTTCTCGGATATTGCCAAAGGCGTTATCTGCGGATTAGGCGCAACAGGGTACGAATTGGCCTTACTGGCCGCTCATCAGATATTAGCCGAGAGACACTAAACCATGGATATTAGAAAAATAAAAAAACTCATCGAGATTATCGAAGAATCCGGCATTGCTGAACTGGAAATCAAAGAGGGCGAAGAATCCATTCGCATCAGCCGTTATTCTGCCGCCCCTGCACCTGTCGCCTATGCGTCGGCACCCGTTGCTGCCGCACCTGCGATAGCCGTTTCAGTAGCTGGTTCAGCAGAAGAAAACATCAGCGGACATGTGGTTAAGTCGCCGATGGTCGGCACCTTTTATCGTTCCGCTTCACCGGGCACCAAGGTTTTTGCCGAAGTCGGTCAATCCGTCCAGGTCGGCGACACCTTATGCATCATTGAGGCCATGAAAATCCTTAACCAGATCGAGTCCGATAAAACCGGCACCATCACTAAAGTCTTGGTTGAAAACGCCGAGCCTGTCGAATATGGCCAACCATTATTCATCATTGAATAACACCAGGGACGGAAAACTCATGTTCGATAAAATCGTTATCGCCAATCGAGGCGAAATCGCACTGCGTATTTTACGCGCCTGCCGGGAATTAGGCGTCAAGGTTGTTGCCGTACATTCCGAGGCGGATCGTGATCTCAAGCATGTGCGCCTGGCTGATGAATCGGTCTGCATCGGCCCTGCCGCATCCGCTGACAGCTATTTGAATATTCCGGCCATCATCAGCGCCGCTGAAGTGACCGATGCAGAAGCCATTCATCCGGGTTACGGCTTTTTGTCTGAAAACGCCGATTTTTCTGAAAAAGTCAAACAAAGCGGCTTTGTTTTTATCGGCCCGAATGCGGAAACCATCCGCATGATGGGCGACAAGATTTCCGCCAAGAAAGCCATGCTGACCGCCGGAATTCCCTGCGTACCCGGCAACAACGACCCCTTGTCGGATGACAACAAAAAAAACCTGAAGCTGGCTCAGGAAATCGGTTATCCGATTATCATCAAAGCCGCCGGCGGCGGCGGCGGCAGAGGCATGCGCACGGTACATACCGAAGCGGCGTTATTAAACGCCATTTCGATGACTAAAGCCGAGGCGGGCACTGCCTTCGGCAACCCCACGGTGTACATGGAAAAGTTCCTGGAAGATCCCCGGCACATCGAGTTTCAGGTCATGGCCGATGCGCACGGCAACGCGATACATTTGGGCGAACGCGACTGTTCCATGCAACGTCGCCATCAGAAAGTGGTCGAAGAAGCCCCGGCGCCCGGTATCACCGAAGCACAACGCAAAGCCATCGGTGAGCGTTGCGCCAAAGCCTGTGTCGACATCGGCTATTTGGGTGCAGGCACTTTTGAATTTTTGTATGAAAAAGGCGAGTTCTATTTCATCGAAATGAACACCCGCGTGCAGGTTGAACATCCGGTTACCGAAATGGTGACCGGCTTTGACATCGTCAAAGAACAGCTGCGTATTGCCGCAGGCGAACGGCTGTCAATGACTCAGGATCAGGTAAAAATTCAGGGCCATGCGATTGAATGTCGGTTAAACGCTGAAGATCCCAGAACTTTCATGCCCTGCCCCGGCACTATTGACCAGTTCCATATGCCCGGAGGCCCCGGCATCCGTTGCGAGACCCATATTTACAACGGCTATAAAGTCCCGCCTTACTACGACTCGATGATCGGCAAACTGATTGCCCACGGCGAAGACCGCAAGAGCGCGATTGCCCGGATGAACACCGCGTTAAGCGAAATCATCATCGACGGCATTAAAACCAATATCCCTTTGCAGCATGACATCATGAATGACAGCGCCTTTGCAGTCGGCAGCCAAAATATCCATTACCTGGAAAAAAAGCTGGGGATTTATTAAAAGCTTAAAAGTTCACCACGAAGACACGAAGTTTTCTGTTTATTCTTCGTGTCTTCGTGGTGAATAAATCCCCTGCCCCTACCCACAAGAATCCACATCATGACCTGGCACCAAATTTCCGTTATCACCGATGAAGACCTTGCCCCCCGGCTTGCCGATTTTTTCGACAACCTTGGCGCCGTGTCCGTTACCTACATGGACGCCGAAGACGAGCCGGTTTACGAACCGGCTATCGGCGAAACCAAAATATGGAGCAATACCGAAGTCATTGCGCTATATGAACTGGACGCTGAACCGGCGCTGATCAAGACTTTAGTTTATGCCCGGTTTAAGCCTGAACAATTGCTCAACTGGCGGTATGAAGAAGTTGCCGATCAGGAATGGGAACGCGCCTGGATGGAATTTTATAAACCGATGAAGTTTGCCGATAAACTCTGGGTTTGCCCAACCGATCAGGAGCAATATGAGCCCGGAACAGTTTGCCTGATCCTCGATCCGGGCCTTGCTTTCGGCACCGGCACCCATCCGACCACCGCTTTATGCCTGGAATGGCTGGCCGGCCATGACTTGGCCGGTAAAACCGTCATCGATTACGGTTGCGGCTCAGGCATACTGGCTGTTGCGGCAATATTATTAGATGCCAAAGAAGCGCATGCTGTGGATATCGATCCCCAGGCAATAACGGCAACACAGAGCAACGCGCTAAAGAACAAGGTACAAGATAAAATCAGCTGTTATCTGCCCGAACAGTTTTCCCCGTTTCAGGCTGACATAGTGCTGGCGAATATATTGGCAAAACCCCTGATCGATATGGCGGAACAGATTTCCAAGCTGGTTACTCCCGGCAGCCATCTGATTTTATCCGGCATCTTGCATGAACAAGCCGAAGCGGTCATGGACGCTTATCGGCCATACATAACGTTCGACGCACCGGTACAACAGGAAGACTGGATCAGGCTTGAAGGCATCAAGCGCTAAGCTAATTTCCGATAAGGACCCTACCAAAAGAATCGTCCACGAAGGACACGAAAAGCACGAAATATATTGCAATAAGATTCTTTCGACTGCTTTTTTTCGTGATTTTCATGAACCCTGTTTTTTCCTGCGGATCAAATTCTTGACAGGATGATCTCTCTCGGGAATTCTCCAAGTATCGCATCAGCATCAACTTAAGGCATATCCGCCTGAACATCGCCGCACTGAAAAGTCGGCGGTTATACTTTTTAACTCATTTAACGACAATGGCACATCCGGAAATTTATTTAAAAAAGAACGAGGACAAACGTCTGCGCAAAGGCCATCTATGGGTTTTCAGCAACGAAGTCGACACCAAGCGCTCACCGCTTGAACAGTTCAGCGCAGGCGACCTGGTACAGGTAAAAAGTGACGACGGCAAGGTAATGGGCACTGCCTACATCAACCCGCAAACCCTGATATGTGCAAGGCTTTTGTCCAGAAAGCCCAACTTGAAATGCGGCGCCAACTTCTTCAAAGAACGCTTGACTACCGCGCTGGCGCTACGGGAACGACTGTTCGACAAACCCTACTACCGTCTAATATTCGGCGAAAGTGACGGCTTGCCCGGTCTGGTCATCGACCGTTTCGGTTCGGTATTGTCGGTGCAGATAACCACCGCCGGCATCGAACTGCGTAAAGAATCGCTGTTTACTGCGCTGATTGAATTGCTGAGTCCCGAGGCCATTATCCTGAAAAATGATAACAGCCAAAGGCAACAGGAAGGCTTAAGCCTGGAATCCGAACTCGCTTACGGCAAGCTCCCCGAGCCGCTGATCATCGAAGAAAATGGCGCTCAATTTAAGATCGACATACTGGGAGGGCAAAAAACCGGCTGGTTTTACGATCACCGCAGCAGCCGCGCCCAATTAGCGGGTATTGCCAAAGAACAGCGGGTGCTGGATTTATTTTCCTATACCGGAGCATGGGGCATTCCTGCCGCTTTAGCCGGAGCCTCCGAAGTCACTTGCGTAGATGCTTCGGAAAGCGCGCTGGCATTAGCCGGGGAAAACGCAGTACTCAATCAGGTTCAGGACAAAATGCACTTTGTGCGCAGTGATGTGTTTGAATTCCTAAAGCAATCTCGTTTGGAAAACCAGCTCTATGATATTATCGTACTGGATCCTCCTGCTTTAATTAAACGCAAAAAAGATTTTAAACAAGGCTACGAAGCCTATCGCCGCCTGAATCACCTGGCTTTACAGGTATTGGCCAAGAACGGCGTATTGGTCTCGGCATCTTGCTCTTATCACCTGAGCCGTGAAAATCTGCATGAGATTTTACGCTCGTCAGGACGACACATAGATCGTCATCTGGTGTTTTTTGCAGCTGGAGGCCAAGGGCCCGACCACCCAATCGACCCGGCAGCTCCAGAGACCGAATATCTGAAAACTTTTTTTTGTTCTGTCTCGTCAAGCTTGTAAAATATGAGGCTTATATATGGGCTATGCAAAAGATAAGAAACCCTGCGTACTTTGCGGGCAACCGGTAGAAATCACCGGGTTTTCCCTGACCACGCGTGATGGTCTGCAAAAATTTTGCTGCGCCGGGTGTCTAAGCATTTATCAGTTATTTAATGAGGATAAGACAAAACCAACGATAACCCCCCTACTAACCGAGAAAAAATGAGGATATAAAAATAATGAAAGCCTGCGATTCCTGTTCCGGCCGCGTTGAAATCGGCAAAAACCATAAAAAAATTCCTGTCTGGCAAAGAGGCATCGGCATGGTCTTGATCTACCTGCCTTTACTGACCTTCCCTTTTGTGATTGCCAGCGCCTATCTGACCTACTATCACTTGCGCATGGAAGGCGCTACCAACCTCAAAACATGGGCTGATTTCATCCCTGACCGCGGCAGTCATCGTTATAACCTGAAAAACCAGATCACTATGGAAGGTTCTTTCGCAGCCAGTATGGCTCAGTCAAAACTGTTCTGGATACTGAACTGTACTTGGTACTGCCCTTACAGCGTTGCCTTATTCGAATGGCATGCCTATATGGTCAAGATCGTGGAAAACTGGTGGTGTCCGTTCACCCACGAGAAAAAAGAAAGCTATAACAATGCCAGCATCGATAAGTCGTTCTGGCATTTATATCCTGAAGATATTACTAAATTGGAAGCGGAAGACCGGGGAAATCCAATTTGGAATGATGCTGAAGACAAGTGATTTAGACGAAAGATGAAAGGCTAAGGGCGAAAAAATCTCCCTTAGTCTTTCACCGCTACTAAGCAGGACGGGTTCGGGTTCCCACGCTCTGCATCACTCCGATTAAGTTAAGCGGCACGACAAAATAATTGTTAATGTGGGGGCGACTTCGCCTCGGCAATTGCTCCTGCATTGCTCTACCTTCTGCATCCATGCAGTCGTAAAGCGCCTACTGTTGGTAGTCGCCGATTGAGTGGTAGGTTGTGTACTAACTGGGCGACTAAAGTCGCCCCCACAATTATTATCATGTCTTAACTTAATTGGCAGTGACGCTCTGCGTGGGAACAAGCGAAAATTTGCATTGACCGAGTTGCTACGATTTTTTCGCCTTTTGCCTTTTGCCTTTTATCTCTCATGCACATTGGTCCTTATCAACTTAAAAACAATCTGATTCTGGCGCCTATGGCCGGTATCAGCGACCGTCCGTTCAGGGAGTTGTGCACGCAATTCGGCGCAGGTTTGGCCGTATCTGAAATGGTGGCCTCCAATCCGGCTTTACGTCAGCACAAAAGAACGCTGTTAAAAGCCGATCATGACGGTGAAACCGGCATACGTTCGGTACAAATTCTGGGTACCGACCCTCAGCTTATGGCTGATGCGGCAAGACTCAACGCTCAACGGGGCGCTCAGATTATCGATATTAATATGGGTTGTCCGGCCAAAAAAGTGTGTTCAGTTGCCGCAGGCTCGGCGCTAATGAGAGATGAAGCGCTGGTAAAGCGCATACTGGATGCTGTCGTTAATGCCGTCGATATTCCGGTTACCTTAAAAATCCGTACCGGTTGGGATTTACACAGCCGTAATGCGGCCCAAATAGCCCGAATAGCCGAAAATTCCGGCATTGCCGCGTTGACTATTCACGGCCGAACCCGTGCCTGTAAATTTAATGGTCAAGCCGAACATGACACCGTTAAACAAGTGAAACAAGCCATCAGCATTCCGGTTATCGCCAACGGCGATATTGATACCCCGGAACAGGCGTTATTTGTGCTGCATACAACCGGTGCAGATGCCATTATGATAGGCCGCGCCGCCCAAGGAAATCCATGGCTATTTAGTCAAATAACTCACTTTATCAACCACGGTAAACACCTTGAAAAACCAACAGTTACTGACATATACAGCATACTCATGAGTCATTTGGACAAACTATATAGCTTCTACGGCAATGCAAGCGGTGTTAAAATAGCCCGTAAACATATAGCTTGGTATTTTAAGCATCTTGAGTCCGTGGCTCCGGATACCAAAATCAACATCAACCAGGCACAATGTCCATCCGAACAAATAGCGCTGATTCATTCGGCCTTTAATCTTTTAACTACCGACAGTGCTGCATAATATGAACGCATCCCAAAAAAGTGCCGAAATCATCAACATAGACAGCAAAAAAAACGCCGCCATTCCTTTATCTGCACATGTTAAACAGACCGTGGAGCAGTATTTTTTGCACCTGAACGGTCATGATGCGGTGGGTCTGCATGCGATGGTTATCGGCGAAGTCGAAAAACCTTTATTGCAGGCGACCCTGGAACATTCAGGCTTCAACCAAACCAAAGCGGCCAAAGCATTGGGTTTGAGCCGCAGCACCTTGCGCAAAAAACTGGAATTTTACGGCCTGTCCTAAGACGCCAACAAGCCGGATTTTTAATCCGCTCTAGCTTTAATCGTCCTCACCTTTCATTGAAGAGACCTGCATGAACAAAAAAGTCACTCGCGCGCTGATCAGCGTATCCGACAAATCCGGTATCGTTGATTTTTGCCGTGAACTCGATCACTTAGGCATCGAAATCCTGTCTACCGGCGGCACTGCCAAGACGCTGGCCGAACATCATATTCCGGCGACCGAGGTTTCCGATTACACCGGTTTCCCGGAAATGATGGATGGCCGGGTCAAAACCTTGCACCCCAAAGTCCACGGCGGCATTTTGGCGCGTCGCGGCATCGATGATGCAGTAATGGCCGCGAACGGCATTAAACCGATCGATATGGTGGTAGTCAATCTGTACCCGTTTGAACAAACCATTGCCAATCCTGACTGCGATTTTGCCACCGCCATTGAAAACATCGACATCGGCGGCCCGACCATGATCCGCGCCGCCGCCAAAAATCATGCCGATGTCGCGATCATCGTCGATCCGGCCGATTACGCAGCGGTTATTGCCGAGCTGCAAAACAACAGCAGCGAACTCGCGCAGCAAACCCGCTTCAATCTGGCGCTAAAAAGCTTTGAACACACCGCGCGTTATGACACCGCGATTGCGACTTATCTGGGCAACCTTCCCCGCGCCAGTTCCCGACAGGCTTGCGGCATACACACCATCCCTGGCGATAACGGCGTCCAGTTTCCCGAAACGCTGAATTTGCAGTTTTATCATCACCAGAGCATGCGTTATGGCGAAAATCCGCATCAAAACGCGGCGTTCTACCGGGAAAAATCACCGGCTAGCGGTACGATTGCCGCGGCCAAGCAACTGCAAGGCAAGGAACTGTCCTACAACAACATTGCCGATGCCGATGCCGCGCTGGAATGCGTTAAATCATTCGGCGACCAACCCACCTGCGTGATCGTCAAGCACGCCAACCCCTGCGGCGTAGCCCAGGCGGACAGCCTGCTTGCTGCTTACGACAAGGCTTATGCCACCGACCCGACCTCGGCATTCGGCGGCATCATCGCGTTTAACCGGGAACTGGACGAACCAACCGCCGCTGAAATCGTCAAACGTCAATTTGTCGAAGTGATTATTGCGCCGTCTATCAGCGCAGCCGCGCAAGCTGTTTTGGCGGCAAAACAAAATGTGCGCGTGTTGGAATGCGGTATCTGGAACAGCGAAAACCGGGCGTCACTTGATTTCAAACGCGTTGCCGGCGGCTTGCTGGTTCAGGACAAGGATCTGGGCGAGATCGGCGCCGCCGACCTCAAAATAGTCAGCAAACGCGCCCCGAGCGAACAGGAACTGGCCGATTTGCTGTTCGCCTGGAAAGTCGCCAAATTCGTCAAATCCAATGCGATTGTCTACTGCAAAAACGGCCAGACTATCGGCGTCGGCGCAGGACAAATGAGCCGGGTTTATTCGGCCAAAATCGCCGGCATCAAAGCCGTTGATGCGGGCCTGGATGTGCCAGGTTCGGCGATGGCTTCCGACGCATTCTTCCCGTTCAGGGACGGCATTGATTCCGCTGCCGAAGCGGGCATCACCGCAGTCATCCAGCCCGGCGGCTCGATGCGGGATAATGAAGTCATTGCCGCAGCCGACGAGCACAATATCGCGATGGTGTTTACCGGCATGCGCCATTTCAGGCATTAATTTTAGACAAAAGGTTAAGGGCAAAAGGCAAAAAAAGCCCCCCTTAGCCCTTAGCCCTTAGCCCTTAGCCCTTAGCCTTTAATTATGAAAATCCTCATCGTCGGCAGCGGCGGACGTGAACACGCCCTCGCCTGGAAAGCCAAACAATCATCCAAAGTCGAAAAAGTGTTTGTCGCGCCCGGCAATGCCGGCACCGCGCTCGAACCCTCTGTTGAAAACATCGCCATTGCGGTCGACGATATTGCCGCGCTGCTGGCATTCGCGCAACAACAAGCGATCGACCTGACCATCATCGGCCCCGAAGTGCCTCTGGTTTTGGGCATCGTTGACCGTTTCCAGGAAGCGGGGTTAAAGTGCTTCGGCCCTACCGCAAAAGCCGCGCAACTGGAAGGCTCGAAGACTTTTTGCAAGGATTTCATGATCCGCCATAACATCCCGACTGCCGCGTTCCAATCCTTTACCGACCAGCAGCAAGCCATAGCCTATATCCGGCAACAAGGCGCGCCGATTGTGGTCAAGGCGGACGGCTTGGCGGCCGGCAAAGGCGTGATCGTCGCCCAAACCGAAGCGGATGCAATCGCTGCTGTCGAGGACATGTTATCCGGCAATGTATTCGGCGAAGCGGGTAATCGTGTCGTCGTCGAAGAATTTCTGACCGGCGAGGAAGCCAGCTTTATTGTGATTGCCGACGGCAAACACGCCTTGCCGATGGCGACCTCCCAGGATCACAAAGCTCGCGATAATGGCGACCAAGGCCCCAATACCGGCGGCATGGGCGCTTATTCCCCGGCTCCTGTGGTCACCCCTGAAATACACCAAAGGGTTATGCGCGATGTGATCGAGCCGACCTTAAAAGGCATGGCGGAAGACGGCCTGCCTTATACCGGCTTTCTGTACGCAGGTTTGATGATTAGTGTCGACGGTTCGATTAAAGTGCTGGAATACAACTGCCGTTTTGGCGACCCTGAAACGCAGCCGATCATGATGCGCTTGAAAAGCGATCTGGTAGAATTGTGCGAAGCCGCCCTAGCTGGAGATCTTGATAAGACCACCAGCGATTGGGACGAGCGCGCCGCCTTAGGCGTGGTTTTGGCGGCTGGCGGCTATCCAGATGCCTATCAAAGCGGCGCGGTTATTTCCGGCTTGCCTGGCGAGGAGCGCGAAGACAGCAAGGTTTTTCATGCAGCCACCAAACAAGTCGGTAGCGATCTGGTCACAGCCGGCGGTCGGGTCTTATGCGCTTGCGCTTTGGGTGATGATATTATGGAAGCCCAAAGCAGAGCCTATGCGCTAGCCGAGCGCATCCACTGGGATAAGGTCTATTACCGCACCGATATTGGTTTTAAAGCCATTAAGAAATAAAATCCGAATAATTTGAACTCGCGATAAATTGTAGCGGCGACCGGCCGGTCGCCCATTGCGCAAAGGGTTGAGTGAATAAGGTGCGCCCTACACCTCAATAACAGTAGATTCAATTCTTACGTCCAGCAAACATCATGACATTGACACTACAAAAATAGACACCTTCTGAGTCCGCTTGCTCAAGACCAACCTGCCAGCGGTGGAGTTCCTTAGCCGTAATGACGCCCGCCTTAAGGGCTTCCTGTTCGATTCTTTCTGCCTGCGTTCCCTGACGAGCCAATGCATAATTGGGAGTAGCGACAGGAAACACCTCAAATGAAATATCAGCCAGATTTTGTTGTTTGAATAAGCGGTATAATTTTCGTCCCGAGTAACCATTATGCAAAGAGGATTCGGTCAGAAAGCGAGCCAGGCGGCGCTCAATATCAGTTTCATCGCTATCTGTTGATAAGCTACCCCAATCGGTATCCACAACGACTATCCATCCGCCTGGTTTTGTTACCCGGGTCATTTCAGCTAAAGCTGGTGCGGGATTGGGTAAATGCTGAAACAGCCGCTCACTACGGCAGGAATCGAAATAATCGGTTTCAATCGGCAGTGACATAGCGTCAACGCGTTTATGTCTGACCCATGTATTGACACCGGCTTGTTCGGCACGTTGCTCGGCTTCGGCAATCATGGCCTCATCGTAATCCGCGCCAATGACTTGTCCGTTAACTCCAACCAATGGCGCCAAAGGTATCGTGTCAGTACCCGGACCACAGCCCAAATCCAGCACCTTATGCCCAGACTGAATTTGCATCAGAGCGTAGGAGCGTTGCTTAATGTGATTGAGCTGATTGCCAATGATGCGGAGATAGTTCGGGTCTACATAGCCTTTGGGTTGTGCCATTTTTTATCCTTCATTACAGTTTGTGTGTCATATTGAGTTTGCATTCAAGAATTTCAACCCTTGAAATTTTTTGTCCGAATGGTCTTACCGCAGATCAAGCTCCTTTATCCCGGAGAGTAGCGGTATAAAAATCGACCTCCCTAAGCGCTGCTCAGCCTAGCCGTTGTCAGAAATTTTGCCGAACCCGAACATTTTCCAATGCCGTTTCCCCTGGATAACAATCAGATAGGGTAAGCTGTGCGTACCCTACCTGATTTTTGTTGGATGCTGCACCAATAAGCTCATGGAGTATAGCTCATCAAGCAAAACCTTGTTTTTGTTCATCAGTTCAGCGTGTTACCTTTCTTCCCTGATCAGACGTGTGAAGGGACTCAGAATTCATACCTCCATAGCTTTTTATGCCGATAGAAACTATACTCACTTAAGATTTTCATGGAGTGGAATCATGCAGTGGTTTTCTGAAATGCCCCTTGATGCCGGTTTAGTTGCTGTTGTAAATTGAAGAAATTCAAATTGCATAATGTGTAAAACCCCTCTCCAAAACCTTCAAGTTATTCAAAAGTATTTTGAAATTAAACAGTTATATGTCCAACCACCCCTGATTAGATAAGAGACAAGCACTTGGCTAACAATATAATTGATGCTTTTAATGAATATTTTGAGATGGTACCGGCGATTTCTGATGAACTTAAACATGAGGTGTATAAACTGCGTTATCAAGTGTTTTGCATTGAAAATGAAGTATTTAATTCTGAACACTATCCTGATGATCTGGAATTTGACGACTATGACCGGCGCTCGGTTCATTACCTGATTCGTCACCGCAAGTCTGGAGAATATGCCGCGACAACTCGGCTTATCCTTCCTGCTGCCAATAACCCGGAAAAGTTGTTTCCACTTGAACTGCATTGTGAGATTGATAATTTTGCCGTGCTGCAGCCTATTAATAGAAAGCACTTGGGAGAAGTATCACGGTTTGGTGTATCGAAAGCGTTTAAAAAAAGAAAAAATGAAGCGCATACCTTAGCGGTTATCGCTTCTGATCAGCAGGATCATTTTACACTAGCCGAGCGACGGACTTTTTCCTACATTGCTCTCGCTTTAATGGCTTGTCATATCAAAGCATGCTATGAAAACGATATTCACTATCTATATGCCGGAGCGGAACTGTCGTTGTTACGTTTTGTATCAGCATTAGGCATCCATTTTACCAGGATTGGACCTTTGGCGGACTTTCATGGAAAACGGTGGCCTAGTGTGATAAAAATAACCGATCTACTTGATGGCGTAGCCGAAAAAAACCTGGATATATGGAATTTACTCACTAATAAAGGATGTTATTTACAAGCCGGATCTATTGTTGAGAAGCAGAATCACCTCTTTGGCACCATACGAAAGCTGTAAGATGAATTCACAATAATAATCCGCCGATAGGCGCAAAACAGAGGACAAGCTTTAGCTTGCCCGCTTAAAGAGCGCATATCAATCGATGGACGGCTAAATTCGTTTCAATATCATCTACTCCGCTTTAGTGGCAGGACTCACTCATGAAAGCGCTATAAGTCAACAACACTGGGAAACATCAAAAGTTAACCGATGCTTCAAGATAAAAGCTTCTTCCCGGCATAGGCAGATTTTGAGGCAATTGGAGAGCAGCCGGTTCATAATAATTGGTATCGAACGCATTGCGTAATGAGGCCGCAAGGTTGAGATGCCCGAACAGCTTTTTACCTCGTAGCGTTAAGTCGATGGTTTCGTAATCGCTCAAGTTCCGGTTATCGCCTGGTAAACGGGTTCTACCGCCTATCCAGTTCAGCTGGGGTTGTAATTGCCACTGAGGCAAAAACTGCCAGCCAAGCGCCACATAAACATGATGTTCGGGCACTCCCGTCACCGACCGATTGGTTACTTCGTTGGTTGCGTGTTGCCATGCGTAATTACCCATCACCTTCCATTGTTCGGCAACTTGCCAGTTCCATTCAAACTCTGTTCCATAGCCGTTTTGATTGCCACTATTCTGATAAATGTTTGTTTGTCTGCCTGGATCAGGCACTGCCGTTATAAGATTGTTAATTTTATAATAATATAGATTGACTGCGGTTCTCAGTGATGAAAATGGCCGGTAATCCAAAGCCCATTCATAAGTATTGATGGTTTCGGGATCTAAATTTTTGTTGCCCAGCAATACCGGATTATTCTGGGTAAACTGCTCTGCAAAATTGGGCGCTCTAAACGCCTTTCCATACAAAAGCTTGCTGGTAAGTTGTTTATTAATATCCCAAACCAGGGCGACACGAGGATTGACGGTTCCGCCAAAATCAGAATAATCGTCATAACGTACGCCTGCAGTCAACTGCCAATCGGCAGCAAGTTGCCATTCATCCTGCGTTACCAAGGACCAGATTGTCCGATGCGTATCCGGTAAATAGGCTAAAGGTGTACCCGTTACATTCGTTAATGTGCCGTCAACCACAGCGGACAGCGGCACACCATAGCCGAAATTTCTACTATCACTGGTAGTAACTTCTTCATATCGAAAACCGGCGCTTAAGCGCAGTATGTGATTTTCCAGTCCCTTGTAGACTGAGCTCAATTCAATCGAGGGAATCTTCTCTACTCGGCCCAAATTAAGATTGAATCCATCAGGAAACCTTACCAATGAACTGTTACTTAAAGAGGATGTAATATTCCCATCAGGACCTATGGGTAACATAGTATTATCCGGCAAAAGCTGTGTTTTAGCCCGAAAATCAGCCTGCTGATAACTGGCATGAGCCATCAGCTCCCAGTCATCAAGCCAGTCTTCCGTGGAAAAGCGCACATCGCCTAAATACTGTTCACCGTCGGCACTACCTTTTGGATCCAGTGCTCCGGCAGCACCTGCACGGTTACCTCCGTTACTATTAAATGCCCAGAAACCGATATCCCAATGCTTGCGTTGTAGATTAAGATGCCCGTTCAGAGTCTCATAGCGTGTATCCAGTGCGCCTGGGGCATGAGAGGCATGCGTTCCAAGCGCCGTATCAAAGCCGGTTTGAACATCTGCATTAACGATACGTCCATTATCGCCGCTGGTATGCTGATATTGCAGACTGGTCGCCACATCCCAGCCTGCCCACTGCGCGCCATGCTGACCCCATCCGCTCTGAGTGCTATGATCACCTGCGCGAGCCCCCAGGGCCGTACCGTTGATATCTTTGGCTTTTTTGGTAATGATATTGATGACGCCCGCAAACGCATCCGCACCATACAATGCAGAGCCCGGCCCCCGAATAACCTCCACTTGCTGAATAGCCTCGATAGGCAACTCCGTACCTGACATTAATGTGCCAAAGACAGGCGTGGTAATTCGGGTGCCGTTTAACAGCATCAAAACCTGTGAGTTTTGCGTATTACGGATACCGCGAATAGTGTAATTATAATCATAGACATTCTCCTGGAGACTGGCATGAATCCCCGGCACTGTTTCCAGAACCTCATGCAGCTCGGTCGCGCCCATCGATTTGATTTGCTCGGCGGTAATCACGCTGGTTACTGCAGCGGACTGAAAAATAGGTTTTGATGTGCCGGTAGCAATAGAAGTAACCGCAATTTCACCCAATTCATCCAGAGACAGATCCATTAAGTCGTCAGCACTGGCAACACCTGAACTGAAGTAGCTAATAGTCGCTAACCAGCTAATAATTATGGACAATTTAACATTCATTTTAAAGCCACTGCAAAAGGTTTTATTAGCTTAAGTTCATCCAGAGGCACAGGTTTACCAATACCGTAGCCTTGCGCATAATCTACGCCAAGGACATTGAGCAAATTAAAGATTTGTTCATTTTCAACAAATTCGGCAATCGTTTTTTTGCCCATGACGTGTCCGACTTCGTTAATTGATTTCACCATCGCAAGATCCACTTTATCATTGAGCATATCCTTAACAAACAAACCATCAATCTTAATAAAATCGACCGACAGGTTTTTTAAATACGCAAAAGAAGACAAACCGCTGCCAAAGTCATCCAGTGAAAATAAACAGCCGCGCTCTTTTAGTTGCTTAATAAATTTGGTTGCATGGGATAAATTGGCGATAGCGGCTGTTTCGGTAACCTCAAAACAGATTTTATGCGCCGGAATGGCCCACTTGGAGAATTGTTCTGAGATAAACGCCAGCATGGTTTCATCGGACATTGACAGACCGGATAAATTAACCGAACACAACGATAACTCATCGATAAAGCCCGGCTTAGTCGCTATCCATTCAAACAAATGACTGATGACCCAGCGATCCAGCGAGGGCGCCAGGTTATAACGTTCTGCTGCCGGTAAAAATGCGCCGGGGGGAATAATGCCCCCTTTGTCGTCCTGATAACGAACCAAGGTTTCAAAATGCATGCCTTCCTCATGATGAGTAATTGATACTATCGGCTGCCCATACAGGCAAAAACGGTTTTGTTCCAAACCCTGCTGGATTTTTTCTACCCATTGCATTTCTCCCTGCCGCATCGCCAACTCTTCATCATCAGGACGAAAAACATGCACCCGATTTCGACCATTATCTTTCGCCATATAGCAGGCAGAATCGGCCTCTTTAAGCAGGTTCACCGCATTACCACTGGAACCGTTTATTGCTGAAATACCGATACTCACACCTAGGGTAAAGCTCCTATCTTCCCAGACAAAACGGAAATCTTTAACTAAATCGCGTAAATTCTCGCAAGCTAGAAATGCCTCGTTTAATGAGCAATTGATCATCAACACGCCAAACTCGTCACCGCCCAGACGGGCTACAAAATCTTGCTTCCTGGTATGCGTCCTTAACAACTCACCCAATTGTCTAAGCAATTCATCGCCGGCAAGATGCCCGCAGGTATCGTTAACCACTTTAAATTGATCCAGATCCAGATAGCACAAAACATGCTCCGAATTGTCGGCATAAGCCAAGGCGACTGCCTGCTTAATATAACTATCGAACTCACTGCGATTAGCCAAGCCTGTCAAGGCATCATGACTCGCCTGATAAGCAATACTTTCACTCAATAAGCGAGCTTCCGTTATATCTTCACCCACCAGCAACAAACTGTTTTGCTGATATTCATTTTCGACCAATCTCGCTGTGGCCCTAACCCAAATAATCTTTCCATTATTACAAATCTGTCTAAGCTCCTGTTTATAGATCAGTAAAGGACGCGTCAAGCAGCATTCAACCAAATCATGCATGATAGGCAAATCATCCCGATGAATAAAATCAAAAATCGAACAGCCTTGCACTTCGTCAACAGATAAACCCAGATGCCTGGCACCGGTACGATTAACCGATAAAATACGACCGTCTACTTTCAGATTAAATACCATCGTCGGATTATCGTCATAAAGCGCCAAATAACGGTCTTTTGCCCGCGTCAAAGCCTGGTTTTGAGCCGAAACAGTGGCAATCAGGCCATTAAAGGCGTCAACCAGAACGCCTAACTCATCATCATTAACTTTAACCGCCCTCAACGAATAATCTTGTGTCTCGCTAATTTTTTTAACTTTATCGACCAGTTTTTTGATCGGCGAGGAAATAAGCTTTAACAGCGGAGTTGACATGAGGAAGGTGAGTATCGATACCCCCGCCAATACTAAAAATATCAGCCCTATAAATTGCACTTTACGCCAGTAAGCCAGAGTCAAATCGGCATGAATATAAATGGCACCCACTTCCGCCGCATCGACAACAATCGGCTGAACCACATGTAAATGAGTATCTTCAAATCGGGTTTCTTCAGCTTTAACGGATACAGGGCAGGTCCATTCCTGATCCCCGTTTTTCTGTAATTGTGCAAAAACAGCGTCTTGCGCATCATAAAAACAAGCCGCTTGCACATCTGGCAGGTTGTTAAACACAGCCAAATTTTCATTAGCCAAGTCCCTGTCCTCAAACATTAATGCAGCAGTACTGCGATTACCTACAATTTGAGCCAGGATTGACAAATCATCCCGGGTATTTTTCTGGAACTCTGAGATCTCAAGCACTATCAAAAGCAGGCCGGCAAACAGCAGGGAGGTAATACTGGAGAACAACAAAATGAGTAGTAATTTGTGATTTATTGGCAGATTACGAATAAATTTAATCATTGTTTTCTCCCTCAATAATCTCAGCAACTTCCAATAATTTTGCGCTGATTTTTAAACCACTCTGTTGTAGAGCTTTCAGGTTAATCTGTAATTTAATTTTGCCCAGTCTGTTAACAAAACCAATCATTCCCCCCTGAGCTGCAAACTCGTTACTTTCGCCTATGGTTAATGATGTATGCGTATTGTCAACAATCAGCATGCCTTTGAGCAACACCTTATCTTTGATAGCGGCACTGATAAAAAGGATATGGCAATGCTGCTCGTTATTAAGACGATTAAACCTGAATAGTTTAATAGGTCGTCCAAAAGCTGTGCGCTGTTCGATGGGGTCTATTAAATCGCCAAAAGGATCTTCACCCATAATACAGAGATTAAAGGTTTCGCTGTTATCCTCAGGCCAGGTAATAAACTTGGTGAAATTGTATACATAACCGGCTTTTACTTTATATTCGACATCGGCATCATCAGCGATGACCGGCTGTGAAAGCAATAAGACTACGCTAAAAAAAACACCTAGTAAGTTGATAATATTCATCTATTCTGGCGCCAGAGCAATCGCATTAAAATAAAAACACCTTATAAGCAATAATATTAAAAAGCCATAAAAACACCCAAGAACCGCATTAAAAAACATAAGTAATTGATTATTCGTTAAATTTATAAGTAAAATTCGGCAGCCCCTGATTCTGGCGCGTAGGGGTAATTAAATAAGTATAGCCATATTTGCTATATTTATAATTTTTCATCTAAACCTTGTTGATTTACGACTTCTGTCGCTTGTTAATGCACCTTCATTTTTTCATCGCCAAAGTGAAGGAGATAAAGTGTGTTGATTAGATATGAATCGCTACTTAAGTTTATATTAAAAAAAACCGAAGACACGAAATTTTATTTTCTTTCTTGAGGCTCCAGTTAGAGTCTTCGCGACGAATCAAGCCACCTTAATCTTCCGAAACGTCAAATTAATCCGGGGCATTTTCATTTTTTTGGTTTTAGGCAGCGCATGCATCCAGTGGTGTTGCAAGGTGCCGGACATCACTAACAAATCGCCGTGGCCTAAAACTATATCCAGCTTTTCCTGGCTTTTTTTATGATGCAGCTTGAATAGGCGCTGCTCGCCGAGACTCAATGACGCAATCACCGGATTTTTTCCCAGTTCTTTTTCATCATCGGCATGACAACCCATCGAGTCTTTACCGTCACGGTATAAATTGGCTAATACGCTATTGAAAGTACAGTGGCATTGCTGCTCCAGCTTCTCCCTGATTGCCTGTAACGTCTGAGTCCATGGCATCGGCTGATGATTAACGCCTGAATAGCTATAGCACGCATCGGGGTCGCCATACCAGCACATCAGGCGAGGCACTTTAACCCACTTGCCATAAATAAAAATAGCTTCTTCCTGCCAAGTCAGATCGACTTGCAATTGCGTAAACAGCAGATCGGATTCCGGCTGCCGGTAAAATTGTTTAATCCAATAAAGCTCGCCGTCAAAGGGGACTAGGTTGGCTGTCATTAACGCGCCGCAAAAAACCGTTTCATCACCCTGATCAGGTAATCATGATCCAGAACCCCGGCGCTTTCTCGGATGCTGTGCATCGCCCACATCGGGCTGCCGACATCGATTGAGCGTATGCCCAGTTTTGCGGCCGTAATCGGCCCGATGGTGCTCCCGCAAGGCATATCGCAACGGTGCGAATAGGTCTGGTACGGCACTTCGGCCTGTTCGCACCAGTCGGCAAACATCGCTGCCGAGACGCTTTCCGAGCTGTAACTTTGATTGGCGTTGACTTTAATCACCGGACCTTTATTGACGCCGACTTTATGGTCGGAATCGTAGGCATTGGGAAAATTAGGCTGATAGGCATGCGCCATATCCGCGCTGATCATGAAGCTTTTCGCCAGCGCTCTGACAACATCTTCGCTGCCTTCTGCAGTCGAAAGAGCAATGCGCTGGAGTACATCGGGCAGAAAACTGCCGTCCGCGCCTTTGTTACTTTGGCTTCCGATTTCTTCATGGTCGAAAAACGCGCACACCAGCGTAGTGTCCGGCTGCATATCATCGAAAAGTAATGCCTGCAACGCGGCATGACAGGAAGACAGATTATCCAGTTGGCTATCTGCATAAAACTGGTTTTCCGCGCCCCAGAAAGCGCCTTTCTGGGTGTCGTACACAGCCAAGTCCCAGGATAAAATGCGCGTAGCGGCTACGCCTGTTTGTTGTTGCAATAATGCAGAAAAATAAGCTTTAGGCAGCTGTTCTTCGGTCAATGCCGACAAGATTAACGGCAACTCGGTCTGCTTTTGCAGTTTCAGGCCGTCTTCATTAACTGTTCTGTTCATGTGTATTGCCAGATTAGGCAAGCGCAGCAACGGTTGATCAAATTTGACCAGCAGACTGGCTATGTCACCCTGATCGTTTTTATAACTAATCCTTCCGGCGAGGCTTAAATCCCTGTCGGTGAACGTCGCCAAAATGGGTCCGCCGTAAATCTCGACGCCCAGCCTTAACAAGCCATCCCCGCTGCTGGCAGCATTCGGTTTTATTCTCAAGCCGGGAGAATCGGTATGTGCGCCGATAATTTTAAACCCGGTTTCAGCCAGCGGTTTTTGTCCCTGTACAAACAGGACGATAGACGAATCGTCACGCACCACGTAATAACGCCCGCCCGGCTGCAATGTCCATTTGGCGGTTTCGTCGAGACGCTCCCACGCCGGAGTTTGCGTCGCAAGCTGGGCTTCGATGGTTTTAACCACATGCCAGGGATTGGGACTGGCATCGATAAAATCCAGTAAGTTTTGAACCTGTTGTCTAGCGCTCATAATCTTTCTTTCAAGTCTAAGGCTGCAGAATTTATGCAGTAACGCAGACCTGTCGGTTGTGGGCCGTCTTCAAACACATGGCCTAAATGTGCATCGCAGGATTTACAAGTCACTTCAACGCGGCGCATCCCATGACTGGCGTCGACATGTTCAGCCACGCTGTGTTCGGTCAATACATCCCAAAAACTCGGCCAACCTGAACCTGAATCATATTTGGTCGCCGAATCGAATAACGGATTGCCGCAGCAAATACAGTGATAAATGCCGTCTTTTTTACAATCGGCGTATTTGCCGGTAAACGGCGGCTCGGTAGCTTTCAAGCGGCAAATATTAAATTGCTCGGGCGTTAATTTATCATGCCACTGTTTATTTTCGTCGCGTTCTTTATCTGTCATATTTTTCACCCATAACAACTCGTTATAATGGCGCGTATTGTACGCGTTCAAGACCGCAGAGCCAAAAGACTGTCTGCCAATTATCATCATGAAGAAACATCGATTAGCTCTGATTTTTGCCTATGATACAATGCAATAGTTAAACATTTTAAAAACGTGATCAACCATGACGGAACTAATGACTAGCGGTATCGAATTAATGTTTGTCGGAATGAGTATCGTGTTCCTGTTTTTGACCATGCTGGTAGGCGCGATTAACCTGATGTCGGCAGTAGTGCAGCGCTATTTCCCGGAAATCCCGATATCGCGGGTGGTGCCCGGTATTAGCACCGACATTGATAAAAGCGTTGTTGCTGCGATAACTGCCGCCGTGCATCAGTACCGAAAAAAGCATAACTAACGGCCACAAGGTCAATGATTAAAAAATTTATCGTAATCACTTGGCAGAGCAGGTGCCGCGGATTTGACTGAATAGATGTTGTCCACAAAAAACACGAAAAAACTTTTTATTTTTTCGTGTTTTTTGTGCCTTTCGTGGACAATGCCGTGTCACCCGAGTTCTATTTTTTATAACCAAGCCATTACAATTTATCAAGGTTTCAGGAGAAACAACAAGCATGTCCACAGATATAAAGCAGCCCTTAGGTATCACCGAAGTCGTTCTGCGTGATGCCCATCAATCTATTTTGGCAACCCGGTTGCGCATCGAAGATATGCTGCCTATTTGCGAAAGACTCGACCGGATTGGTTACTGGTCTATTGAATCCTGGGGCGGCGCTACTTTTGATGCCTGTATCCGTTATCTGGGCGAGGATCCCTGGGAAAGGCTGCGTCTGCTGAAAGCCGCCATGCCTAACACGCCCCAGCAAATGCTGTTTCGCGGCCAGAATATCTTAGGCTACCGGCATTACGCCGACGATGTGGTGGATAAGTTTGTCGAGCGTTGCGTAATCAACGGTATCGATGTGTTTCGCATCTTCGATGCGATGAACGACATGCGCAACATCGAGCATGCCGTCAAAGCCGCACTCCGTACCGACGCCCATGCACAAGGCGCCATCTCCTACACCACCAGTCCTGTACACACCATGGACTTATGGGTGGATCTGGGCAAGCAGATCGAAGACATGGGCGCGCATTCCATTTGTATCAAAGACATGGCAGGACTGCTCAAACCTTACGACGCATTTAAACTGGTCAGCCGCCTGAAAACCAGCACTGATATACCCATCCATTTGCATTGCCATGCAACCACCGGCTTGAGTGTCGCCAGCATCATCAAGGCCGTCGAAGCAGGTGTGGACAACGTCGATACCGCCATTTCATCACTGAGCATGACTTACGGACACAGCCCCACCGAGACCATCGTCGCCAGTCTGGAAGGTACCGGACGCGATACCGGCCTGGATCTGGTCGAACTGGAGCATATCGCCACCTATTTCAGGGATATCCGCAAAAAATATGCGCAATACGAAGGCAGCTTGAAGGGTGTCGATAGTCGCATCCTGATTTCCCAAGTACCGGGCGGCATGCTGACCAATATGGAAAGCCAACTGAAAGAACAGGGTGCTGCCGACAAGTTCGACGAGGTCATGCTGGAAATCCCCCGCGTGCGTGAAGACTTGGGCTTTATCCCGCTGGTCACGCCGACTTCACAAATCGTCGGCAGTCAAGCTGTGATCAACGTAATGAACGGCGAACGCTACAAAAACATCACCAAAGAAACTGCAGGTGTGTTAAAAGGCGAATACGGTGCTACGCCTGCACCGGTCAACAAAGCCTTGCAAGACAAGGTACTGAACGGCGCACAAGCGATTACTTGTCGTCCGGCCGATCTGATCGCACCGGAAATGGATAAACTGATTGCCGAAGTCCGGGAAAAAGCCCAGGCCGAGGGCGTAACCCTCGCCGCCAACATCGAAGAAGACGCGTTGATTAACGGCTTGTTTGCGCAAGTCGGCTGGAAATTCCTGTTTACCGGGGGAAACCGGGCCTATTTTTACGCCGCGCGGTAAGGGGGGGGCTAATTCATTCGCCCAGGGCGAATGAATTCGCCCCCACATTCCGCCAACGCCGACAATCCAAGCACCCCGCCACAAACGGAAACCTATACGGTTAATGTCGACGGCAGAAATTTCAGCGTCATAGTCGGCTCCCACAGTGCAGTCCTAAACATTCAGCCGACTGCCAGCGCACCTCATGCCGCACTGATAGCCAGCAGCGGTGCCACAGTTGAATCGCCGATGGCCGGTAATATTCTGAAAATCCTGGTCGATGTGGGCAGCATCGTTGCCGAAGGCGATGTCGTAGTCATCATGGAAGCCATGAAAATGGAGACTGAAATACGCTCCAAAACGACCGGCATCGTCAGCACTATCTATGTCAAAGAAGGCAGTGCCGTTGCCGGCGGGGATGTGTTGATTTCTTTATAAAGAACAACAACAAAGAGCGCAAAGAACCGTAGGGGCGACCGGCCGGTCGCCTGTGTCTGAATAAGGGCGACCAGCCGGTCGCCCCTACATGATTTAATTAAAGGGTCATCCCATGGAAAATCTCATTTCACTCTGGCATAGCACCGGCATATACAGCTTTACCGGTGGCCAGGTCTTCATGATGCTGATCGGCTTTTTGCTACTGTTTCTGGCCATCAAAAAAGGCTTTGAACCCTTGCTGTTACTGCCGATAGGCTTTGGCGCGATACTCAGCAACATCCCGATTGCCGGTATCGCCGAGGAAGGCGGTATTTTATACTACCTGTATTTCGGCATTAAAACCGGCCTGTTTCCGTTACTGATATTTATGGGCGTGGGCGCAATGACCGATTTCGGCCCCATGCTAGCCAATCCAAAAACCTTACTGCTAGGCGCTGCGGCGCAGTTCGGTATCTTTACCTCACTGCTGGGAGCGCTAGCGCTCAATGCGATACCGGGGCTGGAATTCACCTTACAAGATGCCGCCGCGATTGGCATAATCGGTGGCGCCGACGGCCCGACTGCAATTTATGTGGCCTCAAAACTGTCGCCCGATTTGTTGGGAGCCATTGCGGTCGCGGCCTACTCTTACATGGCCTTAGTGCCGCTGATACAGCCGCCGATCATGCGTGCCTTAACTACTGAGGATGAACGTAAAATCGAGATGCAGCAACTGCGGGCAGTCAGCAAGACCGAAAAAATCGTCTTTCCGTTAATGCTGTTGATTATTTGCGCCTTGCTGTTACCGTCAGCCGCACCGTTAATCGGCATGTTCGCACTGGGTAATCTGATGAACGCGTGTGGCGTGGTAGAACGCTTGAGTCAAACCGCACAAAACGAACTGATCAATATCGTCACTATTTTCTTAGGGTTGGCGGTAGGTTCAAAGCTCAGCGCCGAAGCCTTTTTGCAAATCAAGACGCTGGGTATTTTAGGCTTGGGAGCGATTGCTTTCAGTATCGGCACAGCCTCGGGGGTGATCATGGCGAAAATCATGAACAAATTCAGCAGCACCCCGATTAATCCACTGATCGGTGCCGCCGGCGTCTCTGCAGTCCCGATGGCGGCGCGAGTAGTCAACAAAGTTGGTCTGGAAAGCAACCCGCATAACTTCCTGCTGATGCATGCCATGGGACCTAATGTTGCCGGGGTAATTGGTTCTGCGGTAGCGGCGGGGATTTTATTGAGTTTGGTTAAGTAATCACGGCAACAATCACCGTCGGCGCTGAGGACAGGCGACCAACCCGGTCGCCTCGTCGTTTTTTAAATGCCTGCCATCCTTGAATAAAAAGCAACTATTAAGCCGCTTCTATGTTGCGCTTTCCATCCCAAAAGGGTGATTTTTTGATTGCATCGACGGTATAAGCCAGACCCTGTTCCGCTCCGGATTTCAGCCGACCCATCAAACTTTTTAGTATTAGATCTGCATGAACACCAAGCTCCTTGCCGATAACGGGCAAAGCCTTAACTTTCTGCATGACCGGCTCCGCCAACCACACTTGAAAAATGACCTGACTCTGCGTCGGTAGTGCCTGCGCAACAGCAACAATATTGTCGTACCAGACTTTTCCTGGATAGATGATTTTTTGCACGACCAGATCCTGACCGGTTTTCACCTTGCTATCGACCAATTCGACTACTTCAGTGACCAATGATCTAGCCGGTTCAACAACCGTTCTTTCAAAATACCTTACCGCTTGATCAGGACATTGATGAACCAAATTTGAAGTTGCATTAATGTTTTCTTGAATCAGCACTTTTTTCTTGTTAATGAGATCTTTGGCTTCATAGACGATACCCTGAATAACCTCAATCTGCTGCTGAATTTGCGATAACACCGGATTGATGATTTTTTCGTCAATTCCGTTTTTAATTTGATCCCTGCACTGGTGAATTGTAAATGTCGCTTTTTTCAACAGCGATTGTTGAGCGTATATCAATTTCGATTCTAATTCATGAATTTTTAAATCGCGCTCAGTTAACGATTTTTTCAGTAAAATTATTGTTTTCTTATTGGATTTCACCTGTTCAGAAAGCTTAGTTAGCTCCGCTTCCAGCTGAGTTAGTTTTGCCAGCTTGCCCGTTTTGGCGCCATTATTAGATACCATGCCCATCCCCTCCTCTTAAGTAATTACTATATTTATTATTATTTTTTGCTAATTAGCAGGATCATTCATAACAAACAAGCACCGTAAAGTCAATAAAATCAACCCGACAGGCTGCAACTAAAAACACGGGGATTTTGTTATCTGCTTTGGCATAAAGCAACATTGTTTAACTGTATTGCACATGTTTCTTGGCATAGGGCATGCCGTGTGTGCCAAAGGAAGGAATTAACGCTAAGCGGTGAAGGCGTGCACGACGGGGGGCCATGCACTTTCCCGAATTATTTCGTTTCCTGCTCTACTTGCTGGCGCTGTTGCGCCGCCGCATCCTGCAACACTTGTTCAACCTGTTTGGCCTGGTCCAAAGTTTCCAGTTGCGTCTTTAATACCCCTGTATCTGCCGCTTTAACCGGCTTATCGCCTTCGCCGCAACCGGTAATTGAAACCAGCATCAAGATCGCTGCCACTCTATTTATCAATTTCATCTAGGTTTCATCATGCTCTCTCAGAGCTTAAAATACTAACAATTAGACTCAGGATAATTGGCTCATTTCCGAAGCCTTGCTGTAATCAACACCCACACTGATCACAAAACTGCTGGCCTCTTCGATATTCATTGCCGATTTAACTATTCTTGACTTATCCGCAATGACTGTAAAACCGGATGTCGGATTAGGCGACGTAGGAACATACAACACATACTTGTCACCCAGTCTGTTGGTCACATACGCAGGCACCCAAAGGCCTTCTTTTGGGTATTCGACATAAACCACTTCCTTAGCGATAGTCTTATCATGGGTCGAAAACATATTGATCACTTTTTTCAGCACCCGATAAACCGTGTTCAAAAATGGAATTCGCTCAATAATATGATCAAAAGCGGCAATAACCCAGGACCGGCCTTCTCGGACTAACTTATGACCGATATACACCAGAATAATAAAACTAACCGCGAATACCAAGCTCGTATATAAATAACTATCCGCATAACCGTAAACCAATTGAAATAAATCGGAAACCCGGTCTTTTACAAAAATCATAATTTGTAAAATAACAACAATAGGAATGACCGCAAGAATACCGATCAGGAAATAATTCAACAGCTTTTTAACCCACTCTTTCATGTCTCTCTCCAATTTTATAATGATTTGATCATTAACAAGATACCTGATGCAAACAAAAATGCGGCAAATATTTTGCGATATTTTGCATTATCAATTCCGCTATAAAGTATTTCTTCCGTCAGTAAAAACATCACCACAGCAACCTGAATAAAGCTTACCTTGTCTGCAAATGACACCGTAAACTCGCTATCCATAACAAATAACGTTGCCAACTGGCACAAAGCAAATGTCGCATAGCTCGCCGCCGTTGTCACACGCGTTTTGTTTTTTGAATATTTTTTGCTGTAAACCATCACGGTCAACAGCGAACCGCCTAAATTGCTGACACCATGAACCAGCCCCATCGCCATCAGATAAATCTTTTCATGTCTGGCTATGGACTGTAAGGTTTTTTTTCAATAGCCGTTGAAAAACTTTCTAGCGCCACAAAAATCAACACGACACCAATCACCAAACTGATGTTGATTTTGACGGTAGTCACCAGCATTAAAAACACCACCACCAAAGGAACGCTGTAAACCAACACGTTTTTATAAAATCCGGTATCGACATCTTCATAGTGCCTTAGCACTTGCAAAGCGCTTATCGCAATAGAAACCGGCAGCAGCACACCCAGCGCATCGACAAAATCATAACCGAGTAACAGCAACAGCGGCGTACCCAATGATAATACGCCTACCCCAAAAATAGACTGAATGACCGATGTTGCAACAACCGTCAGTAAAATATCGACCGGCATTGAACTCCTCTTTTTATTGTTGTTATTTTAAATTTTCATTATACCCGAGGTTGGAAATGAGCAAATTTATAAAGCGTAATTCAACAAGCTGATGCAAATCCAGCCAAAACCTATCGTTGTAATGATAAAGCTGATAGCCGAATAAACTTTCCAGATTGTTTTTTCCCAAAAGGCCGGATCGAATGCAGCAACAACAAAGACACAGGGATTGCTGATGCCGCCAATCACCACCAGCCAGCAAGCGGTAACCGATAACGGTACTTTAACGGCATAAAACGCAAGACAGAATAATGCCATTAAGGCAAAATCGATATGCGCCCTGATCAGGGTTTTGTAGTCTGTCAGGAATTCGCCATCAATGCCCTTAATTGGAAACCATCTTGCAAAGGTCATCAGCCATGCCGATACCAAAACAGCAAAGATCATCAGCACCGCGCCAATTAATAATATTTCCATCGTGTTATCCTATTTAGTATTGTTTATTAAAAATATAGACTATACCGGTCGGTATATTGACATTGCAGTATACCGACCGGTATAGTCACAATCAACCTGTTTTTATTGTTCTCGCCTATGCCTTTAAATCTGCAAGAAAAAATTCTGCAAGCCGCATCAGAGCTGTTCTATAGCCATGGCATCAGGGCGACCGGGGTCGATGCCATCGCCAAGGCGGCAAACACCACCAAAATGAGTCTTTATAAGTACTTCATGTCCAAAGATGACTTGGTGCTTGCCTTTTTACGCAAGCGGGATGAAGATTTTCGAGTCTGGTTTGTCGACCAGGTTGACGGCAAGGCGGATACGCCTAAGGCTAAGTTATTGGCGATTTTTGATGTAATTGGCGAATGGATAGCTATTCCCGAGTTTCGCGGTTGCGCCTTTATCAATGCCGCCGCCGAGTTTCCTCTGGAAGGCAACCCTGTACACCGGGTCTCCGCCGAGTTTTATGATCATTTCCGAAGTTACATTGCCGGTCTGGCTGGACAGTGCGGTTCAAAGTCCCCGGAAAGTCTGGCGCTGCAATTAAGCCTGCTGGTCGAAGGCGCGATAGTCTCGGAACAGATGAAGCGTCATTCAGGCGCCGCCGAACAAGCCAAGCAGGCCGCTATCATTCTTATCGAGCACAGCATAATCGATATTCCCGACACCTCTTTACCAACCAGCAACGCCCAGGAGAGCAGCAATGAGTGAATTTTTCCATGAAGGTAACCGGCAACTGCAAGACCGCTTCGAGACGCGCCCCATGGCCGACCGACTGGTCGAAGCGATAGTCAATGATCAGATCAGCCCGGAAGATCAGGTATTTATCGAAGAACAGAAC
Organism: Methylobacter svalbardensis; assembly: GCF_037671525.1. NCBI lineage: Bacteria > Pseudomonadati > Pseudomonadota > Gammaproteobacteria > Methylococcales > Methylococcaceae > Methylobacter > Methylobacter svalbardensis. Next base: position 71,904 of record NZ_JAWPOH010000008.1, on the reverse strand, counting down.
ATGTTTTTCTTTGCCACCGTCGATAAAGAAGGCCGCCCTAACTGTTCTTACAAAGGCGGCAGCGCCGGACTCGTCAAGGTTATCGATGAACGCACGCTGGCTTTTCCAATCTACGACGGCAGCGGCATGTATATGTCGGCCGGTAACGTGTTGGTTAACGAGCATGTCAGCTTGTTGTTCGTCGACTTTCAGCGGCAAGCGCGTCTACGTTTGAACGGCAGCGCCTTCATACAGGACGATGATCCTTTAATGGATGTCTGGCCCGAAGCGCAAATGGTGTTGCGGGTCAAACTGCGGGAAATGTTTCCCAACTGTCCGCGTTATATCCACAAAATGACCCTAGTCGAAGAGTCCGCATTCGTGCCCAAACAACATGGCGAAACACCGGCACCGGCCTGGAAACGTCTGGAAGTTGTCGCAGACGTATTGCCGCCCCGCGACGCACATCTGGCCGGTAACGAGCAGGATGCCGCCGCCGCGTTAAACCGCAACTAGCGTCATATGTTGTAATAAGTCCCGCATCCCTATTCGCTCTTTTTAACGCGGATCTTGCTACCGGCCACATCCTTGCCATTGAGGACACTTATCGCCGCCTTGGCCTCGCCCTGTTTTGGCATTTCGACAAAGCCAAAACCCTTGGATTTACCGGTGTCTTTGTCGATGACCAGAGTGCAGGACTGCACGGTGCCGTGAGCCGCGAACATAGCACGTAGCTCTTCTTCTGTGGTGGTGCGGGCGAGATTGCGTATCAGTAGTTTCATCAGATTACCGTGTTAGTATAAATTGTATAAATTATACAGCTTCTTAACAAACTTGGCTGATTCAACGCCCTGATGTAATTCAGTTCAATTCCAGTCATCATGCGACTTTTTGCTCCAAGTTCAGCAAAAAATCATTCAATTCCCCTGCCCCATTGCCCCGCATAAAATTGTTCATTCAGCGCGACCCTGGAACGAACGGCTAATTCGGCTTCTTTAAAGTCATCATCCAGCACATCCACCTCGGCCTGATAGCCGACGGCCATCATCGCCATCGGCTTGCAATCGCCCGGAAGGTTAAAAACCTCGCGGGCTTTTTCAGCATCGAAACCACCCATTTGATGCACACACATGCCTAGCGCAGTAGCCTGAAAGCACATGCTGACGCTGGCGGCGCCGGTGTCGTACATCGCCCAGCGATTGGCTTGGCCGTTATGATTGAAACTGTCCATGGCGACGGCAAGCATCAGCACCGGCGCATTCTTGGCCCATCGCCTGTTTTTTTCAGCCAGGATTGAAAACGCATGCTGCCAGCCGGTTTCATCGGTGGCTTTATCGCATACCACAAAACGCCAAGGCTGGTCATTGAAGCAAGACGGTGCCCAATGCGCGGCTTCCAGCAGTGACAGCAAATCGTCATGACTCACCCGTTTGTCCGGGTCAAAGGCTCGGGGACTCCAACGCGCCTGAATAATCTCGTGGATTTTTACACGGGTTATTGCCGGTTTCTGCTGCATATTTACATCCTTTGTTTGATGAATAAAAACTGATTTACCGTGTCAATTCGCCTTGGAAATCATGGACCAAAACGGCATGTTGCTAGGCTACCGGAATAACCGGCTGTTGCTGCGGGCGTAGCCGTACATCGAATGCTGACTGATAATGCGCTTGAGTTTGACGCCGACGCCATCCGAGGTATTTTGCCCGGTGATAACGGCTGCGAGTTGTCGTGTTTGCTTATTCATTTTTAGTCTCCCCTATATTCGGTTCAAATACGGCTATTGATCCAGCGGACGATATCCGCAGTACTCATAGCGCCGGACTTTCGGTCTATTTCACGACCGGCTTTGAAAATGACCAGGGTGGGAATGCTGCGAATAGTAAATTGAGCGGCAACCCCCTGTTCCTGCTCGGTATTGAGTTTGGCTAAACGTACCTTCGGTTCAAGAGCAGCCGCCGCTTGGGCATAAGCGGGAGCCATCATCTTGCAGGGTCCGCACCAGGCCGCCCAGAAATCAACCACAACAGGAATATCGTTACGGGTAATATGCTGCTGAAAATCTCGGCCGGTTAATTCCAGCGGATGTCCGGTAAACAACGGCTCTTTACATTGACCGCAGCGGGGATGCTGGGTCAAGCGCTCGGCTGCTAGTCGATTTACCGTCTGGCAGTGTGGACATACAATGTGTTGTGTACTCATGGAAGGGCCTTGTTGTTCAGGTTTAGTTGTTGAAGATATGAGGCCATCAGGCCTAAAACTCAACGCTTAAATCACATACCCGCTTAATCTCAAGCATTAAGTTTTTCATATCGACAATCGCCAAGATTGATTAATCGTTGGTGAATGGTATTACAATCAGGCATTCTTGTTACAAAAATCCATAAACCATGCCGTCCAAAACAACATTCAAGCCCGCCTGGTGGTTATGCAATAGCCATTTACAGACTATGTATCCGGTTTTATTAAGAAACGCACCCAATCCTCCCGATTATCGCCGCGAAAGATTAACCACGCCTGACCAGGACTTTATCGACATCGATTATTGCGGAACCGGCAGCCAGCCGCTGATTATGCTGGTGCATGGCTTGACCGGTAGCTCGCAATCGGGTTATATCAAAGGCTTGCAAAGCGCACTGCTCAAACAAGGCTTTCGTAGCGCCGCGCTTAATTTTCGCGGTTGCAGCGGCTCATCCAATAACAGGGCGCGCAGTTATCATTCAGGCGAAACCGAGGACATTGATTTTCTCTATCAAACCTTGCGACTGCACGAACCCGACACGCCTTTAGGCGTCGTAGGTTTTTCATTGGGCGGCAATGTGGTTTTAAAGTGGCTGGGAGAACAAGGTAATCAGTTGGATTTGTTTGCCGCTGTCGTCGTTTCCGTGCCGTTGCTGTTGGGAATTTGCGCGACAAAACTGGATAGCGGTTTTGCAAAGTTCTATCGCGTCAATTTACTGCGGGAGTTAAAAACTTATATGCACGCCAAATTGCACCATCTGGAACGCATAGGCCAAACCGAAGAAGCCATGAAGATCAGAGCATTGGGCGATTTGTCGAGCATCAACTCGTTCTGGCAATATGACGATCAGGTCGTAGCCAGGTTACACGGCTTTAACGATGTACACGATTATTACCGGCGCGCAAGCTCCAGACAATACCTCAAGTCAATCGCGGTACCCACGCTATTGCTTCAGGCAATTGACGACCCGTTTATGACCCCAACAGTCCTGCCCGGCCTGAATGAGTTATCGCCGCAGGTACAACTGGAACTTAGCCGGCACGGTGGTCATGTCGGCTTTATCTCGGGATTCATTCCGTTTAGACCGGAGTATTGGCTGGAACAGCGTATCCCGGAATTTTTGCTGGGCTGCATCGTTACGTGACAAAATTTCTGAACAACTATTTTGCCTAGGATTACCCTGATTAAGCAGAAGTTACGTTTTCTCCTGCTCCTGTTCCGGCAAGAAGCCGCCCGCCTGCATCGTCCACAAACGATAATAAACACCTTGCTGCGCCAAAAGTTGATCATGCCCGCCATCTTCGACGATACGCCCTTGGTCGAACACCAAAATCCGATCCAAATGCGCAATCGTGGACAGGCTGTGCGCAATGGCAATGACGGTCTTGCGGCCCATCGCACGATCCAGATTTTCCTGGATGGTTTTCTCTGTTACCGAATCCAAACTGGACGTAGCTTCATCCAAAATCAAAATCGGCGCGTCTTTCAACATCACCCGTGCAATCGCAATCCGCTGACGCTGACCGCCGGATAATTTCACCCCGCGCTCACCAACCAAAGAGTCATAACCTTCGTGCATTAGCTTGATAAACTCATCGGCATGCGCCATACGCGCCGCCGCTTGAATGGCTGCATCGTCCGCCGCCAAACGACCGTAACCGATGTTTTCTTTGAGGCTGCGATGAAACAGACTGGGATCTTGCGGTATCAGGCTTACCTGTTCATGCAGCGAATCCAGCAAGACCTGTTGAATATCCATGCCGTCAATCAGAATCTGACCGCTTTGCGGCTGATAATTACGCAACATCAGGCTGACAAACGTCGATTTGCCTGAACCGGAAAAGCCGACCAATCCGACTCGCTGCCCCGGTTCAATGATGACATTCAAGCCGTCGAACACCGGTTGCTTAGGCTTATAAGCAAAACACACATTACGAAACTCAATCCGGCCTTGGCTGATTTTTAGCGGCAACGCCCCCGGTGCATCGACAATCTCATGCGCCTGAACGATGGTCTCCACGCCGTTAGCGACATTGCCGACATATTCGAAAAATTCCAAAAAACGCCGGGTCAGATTGCGCGCATCATTGATGATCAGCAAGGCCAGTCCGATGCTCATCGTAAAGTCGCCTACGCCGATCAAACCGCCGTCCCACAAGGTCAGCGCATAATACACCGTGCCGACTTTGAGCGTGGCGGCGGCAGTAAACTGGAACCAGCGCACCCGTTCCATATACCAAAAAGTGCGCCGCCCGGCCTGGACTTCCGTTTCCAAAAACGCGTCCAGATACTCCCGTTCAAAATGCAACCGTGCAAACAACTTGGCATTCAGGATATTGGTCACCGCATCGACAATCTTGCCGTTCACCATGCTACGCGTCGCGGCGTAACTTTGCGCATAAGGCTGGCAGTGTGTCGCCAGCCAATACGAGAGGCTCACATAGGCAAACACCCAGCCCGCGACCAACAGCCCTAAGCCTTGATGCACGTTGAATAACAGCGCAATAGAAACCGCGAAGGTGACTAAAATGGGCCAAAAATCGCACAACACCGACCATGTCGTGTGATTGACGCTGATCGATGTTTCGCTGATGCGATGGGCTAAAGCACCCGCAAAATGACTGCCGAAATAACGCGGCGCATGATATTGCAAGTAGGCATACAACGCTTTGGTAGTGCGCTGGCGCAAGCGCGGCCCCATAATAATCAACACCGCGCCGCTCGCCCGGCTAAACAGGATTTCCGCCACATTCAAACCCGCCAACAGCAACAGCGGCCCGCGCAAACTCTCCAGCACCGTCCCGCCGGACAGTTGCGTCACGCCGTCCATAATGGCCTTGATCGCATAAGGCACCAGAATACTGCCCGCCGCCTGCCCTGTCTCCAGGATCAACATCAAAATAATCCAACCCCGAAAACCGGCTAAGCAGTACAAAATAAACTTAACAGTGCCGGTGGGTAAAGGCGGTGCGTCTGCGGCGCGTTGGAAAGGGGTATTTCTGGGCATGATAGTAAGAAAACTCTATGAATGAACTGCCATTATAATGGAAAGTGTAGTTATCCAGAGTTTGTAAGGAATTTCAATACATTCCTGCCCAGCCTCGTAAGTTGGGTAGTGATAGCGTATGTGTTGGGTTACGGCTAGTGCCTAACCCAACAACACTATAGTTCTTGACGCGAATATGATCGCGCATTTGATCCAGCAACCTGGAAGGTGTATTTCTATTTTGCATAAAAAGGTTGCTATCAATAATGCAAATGCTATAGCATCAAGCCTAACGGATTATCCAGGCGGCACTATGCACCGGTAATTTAAATTTAATATACACCTGAAAAGGTGTCTACTTAACGTTAAGCCCCACGATTGGGCGATAGCGTTGATTTTAAACAAAAATTTGCCAACCCCCGCAAAAAATGCTATTAGTTTATCGAAGTAGACGCGGTGCATAACTGAAGTTGATACACCGCGTCTACTTCGATAAACAAGCCGGTGTTTTGCAAAACTTGGCGGCTTTTTGCGTATCGAACACCGTCCAGTCGCGTGGCCTAACGCCTCGCTCAAGCACACGCTTCATCAGAGATTGATGATTTTTTAAAGGGTTAAGAAATCCGAAAAACTGTTGAAACTTTAAAGTTCACAGAGAAGCGGTGCTTAGCTCGAAACGTTAGGCGTATGCGGCACCGCCTTCAAATGCCGCAACAAAAGGAGGTCATCACATGAAAATGTTACTTACTGTCGAATTCCCACTTGAGCCTTTCAACTCCCTCGTCAGAAGCGGCAAGGTGGGCGAGATCATTGGACGTATCCTCGAAACCATCAAGCCCAAGGAGTCATGTTATGCCCTATAAAACCAATAAAGATTTACCAGAAAATGTAACCCATGTACTTCCTGCCCATGCACAGGATATTTACCGGGAAGCATTTAATCACGCCTGGCAGGAATATGCGAGCCCTGGAGAACGCCGGGGCGATGCTTCCCAGGAAGAAACGGCGCATAAGGTGGCATGGTCAGCGGTGAAGAAAAAATATGAAAAGACCGGTGATGCGTGGACAGCAAAAGAATGATTGTAGTGTGTAGAGTGTATCTGGGAAGCTAATGTAAAAATTGCTTCCCGGATACTATGGCATGTCAGCAATTAAAGGAACCAGGCTCGAAATAGTTTAGACAGAAAAATAAATCGAGCGTGGCCCTTTTGATTGGCAAGATGGACCTGGTCAACTCGCGGCCGATGGTGTCAGACACCCAACCGAAGAAAGGCCGGCATATGCCGTTCATGATGCGATCGAGCGACAGCGCGAAACTCAGTGCGGGAAGTGTCAAGTCCAAAACCGGTACCGCCTTTGTTCATGGCGGCAGCCGGATTAAATCACGTGGGTTTCGAAATCTCCGAAAGCGCTTCACCGGCGATCTCGATATCGGCGCTCTCAACGGCAAAATCGCCCAGCGCCACGATTCCCACGAGTCGCTTATCGGCGTTTACAATCGGCAAGCGCCGAATCTGGTGATCACTCATGAGCTTTACCGCATCGTCCACGGAATCTTCCTCATATGCCCAGACGATACCTTCGGACATGATCTCGCGCACCTTGGTGCTCGGATCCTTGCCCTCGGCCACGGCGCGAATGGCAATGTCGCGATCCGATATCGTACCGATCATGCGATCATTTTCTCCCACGGGCATCATTCCGAAATTACCCTTGCGCATTTGTTGCGCAGCTTCCTTGATCGTTCCATCCGGGCTAATAATCTGCACATCACGGCTCATCAAATCTTTAAGCTTTTGCATATCTATCTCCTTGTCTCAAACATCAATAAAAAACGCGACTTACGAACGATCGCGCAGTTCCGTCACGCCCTCCTTCGCGGCACAGTGATTACAGCAAAACATCCGGCCGCCGTTTTCCAAGCCATGCCCGACGATGCGTACACCGCAATGCGCACAGGTGGGCGCAAGTGCGTGGATCGCGCATTCGAAGCTATCAAAAGTATAGGTTTTACCCAAGGCCATCACCTGAAAAGATTTATCGTATTCATTTCCGCATACATCGCATTTAGCCATAAGTTTCTCCTCTGTTGAATTGGTTGTCGCCCTAGTCCGGCTTCACGTCAGGCGTCAACCGTGCGCACATTTTGTAACCGCTGGTTCCAGTTGATATCAGCTTTAAAATTATCAATCAAAATCTGAGTCGTCCTAAAACCAGCAGCCGTTTTCACGCAGTTATTACTTGGCCGAACACTCGCATGCAGTTGCCGAATGCTTTTGTGCCTTATTGCAACAATCCATTGCGCTCTTGGAACTGACCTTAGCATCACTCAGCTTGTTCTGATCGTGACATTCCGCTGCTTTGCGATGGTGTTTGGCTGCTTCTTCATGATCGCTTGCAGCCTGTTTATGGAGACCGCTAGCTTCTTTGGTATTTGACATGATGTTTGTTCCTTTCTTAGAAAATACTGATGAATTGAAATCCAACGTGCATGACGCAGAATTGATCGAACGTCATAGCACATCACCATAAGCTTTCAAGCGCGGTTAAACAGTGCGCCAGCACACATAGTGCGAAATGCTCACGGTCTCTTCCTGACACGGACTTGCCCGTCGAGCTATGTTTATAGCCATCTTGAAAGCGGACAGTGGGGCTTTACGTTCAGGTCAATTTATTCAAGTCACCCAGAGCAGACACTGGTGACGGGCGACCCAAACCAGCCAATCGATCTACTCTGAAGCAAACATTCAATAGCCGTGCTGAGAGGGTTGGCACTTCGTGCATCGGGTTGCCCGATCCTTCTCGAGCGTGTTGTTATTTCAATTCTATTTCAAAGGTCAAATAACTCGGTAGGGGCGTGATTTATCGCGCCCTGATCTGTTCATGTATCAGAAGAAAGGCGCGATAAATCACGCCCCTACGATATTGCACTATTGATCGGGAAATGGAATTATGGGGTGGACTCATCGTCGACCGGTCTCCTCGTTTTGAGCATCACCAGCACCGAGAAACAACCCAATGCCGACAGAAGATGTTTAAACGAATGGCCGCTGAAAAGACTCTGAGTGAACATGAACACCTCCCGGTCATAAGCTTCCGAGAGTTTGGCTAGCATATAGCACGCAAGAGCCACCAGGAGCAGCCATTGGTGGGAGTACCTCGGTCGGAACAGCACCATTACAACCGGAACTGTCAGTAGCGGGATAAACTGAATCCACACATAGAACCGCAAGTCATCGAACCAGTGCCAATAAAATACACTGGATAAACCCATCAGTAACGCAGGCACCAAAAGAAATCTGCCAAGCCGCGCACTCACATACTCGGCCAAGACCGCTACGAATAATCCCATGAATCCAATTGTCATAGGCAGCCTGTCCCAGACCAGCGTCTCGTTGGTGGGATTCCAGTGATAATACCCAGAACCAACACTGACAATCGCCACGCCTGCGAAAAACGTAAGCCATGCAGGTCGAAAACTCACCAAACGATTTCCAAAACAGAAGCTCATGCCCGCCATCCCGACCAGCAGAAAAGGGATATTCGACATGACATCAAAGAAATTTGGAATGCCGAAAAATGCGCGCCGGTCGGCAAAGTCATGATAGTCCGGATTCTGTCCAAAGGGCTGCATCGATAGCATGGACGCCAGTGAGCCGATTACAATGAACGACAACAGGACATGCCGCCAGCCGGTTCCGAAGGAAGACAGGGTGGTTTGTTTATTCGGTTCTTGCATCGGCGAGCCTCCTGACAGGTTGCCCGTGACTCACTGCTCCTCGAAGAAGCGGATGGCGTTTAGCAACTCGGGAAAATTGTAAATAATGTAATCCGGCTTTACGCCCTCTTTTTCCTGCGTCCCCTGGTTTGACTTGAAAAAGACCGTTTTCATCCCGAGTTTCTGCGCCCCATAAACATCGCGGTACATGTCGTTGCCCACATACAGAACCTCCGACGGCTCCATTTTCATGGCGGTCAATGCTGCTGCGAACAGGCGTTCGTCGGGCTTGCGGTACCCGAAGTCTCCCGAGACTATGATCGGGTCGAAATATCCAGATAGCCCGACGGCGTTCAGCTCTGGGACTGCGTAGGCGGTCTGACCATCGGAAATTATTGCAAGATGATATTTCGGGTGCAGTTGCCGGTACCCTTTTCGAGTGTTTTGAGAAATGAGTTATTTGAGATATTCAGCTAAATCTTCTTCTTTTACATCAAGCAATTCTTTGTTCACGGTTTGGACTACTAGAGATGCAGTGTTTTTATCCAAGGCGGCGCGTAGTATCCCGAGAAATTTTGGCTCAGCCATAAGGACGAGTTTGTCGTAAGCATGAGTGACACGGCCTTTATTAGTCCGTAGTAAGGTTAAAACCACCGCCTTTCAGGCGGTCAGATTTATCTATGATTTTTTGCCGTATGATATTGCTCTGAACTGAAAAATAGGTGGGCACATGGATTACCTTTATGGAAGTCATACTGTTTTTAAAATCCAATATCATTTTGTGTTTGTCACAAAATACCGCTACAAGGTATTGAAAGGTGACGTTGGTTTGAAAGTTCGTGAGCTGATTAGGCAAACGTGTGAAGCCTTTGAGATAGAAATTCTGAAAGGCGTTGTCAGCCAGGATCATGTCCACGTTTTGCTATCTGCGCCACCCAATCTGGCACCGAGCGAAATTATGAGACGGATTAAAGGAAGAAGTTCGATGAAGCTGTTCGAAAGTTTTCCTGATTTGAAAAAGCGCTATTGGGGACGTCACTTTTGGGCACGGGGTTACTTTTGCGTGACTTCTGGTGAGTTGACAGATGAAATGATAAAAAATTATCTGGAGCATCATTTTGAACCGAAAGGAGATGATAATTTTAGGACGGAAACATGAACGGGTCTTATGACCCGTATCCGGACTTTAGTCCATTATACGAACCCACCAGCTTTAGCTGGTGGTTGTTCAGTCAACAGTTCGGCCAAATCCAGCGCAAATTGTTGTGCAATATGTTCAGTGGGCTCCTGTTTGGGACTCATGGCATGGCGACCCTGCCCAAAACTATCAAAGCTACGGCCCGGCTTGTCAGCATCAATATCCTGATTCTGCATCCGCCCTTGAGGGTGGGGGATATCTTGTATGCGGCGCATCGATTTGCCCGACCAATCACTCTCAAACAAACTCGCGCTGCTACGGTTTGCAATTAATATCCATGTAGTTGTCATCGATTTAAGCTCCTTCTGTGTGGGATTTAAACATTTCTCTTCGCGAAACTCGCTGAATTCGGATGCGCTGTGGTAGAGATCAGGTACCGCTCAAACCATTGGCGCGCCAAGCTGGCGACTTGTTCCAGCGTACCCGACTCTTCGAACAGGTGTGTTGCACCCAGAATAATATCGAGCCGTTTTTCTCCGGGTATTTGTGCCAGTGCGGTCTCGTTGAGACGAATCACATCATGGTCTTCTCCTCCGACGATAAGCAACGTGGGTGCCTTGACCCGCAACAGCGCGTCTCCCGCCAAATCAGGTCTGCCACCGCGGGAAACGATGGCGGCCACATCCTGAGGATGGTCGGCCGCCGTCAGCAGCGCGGCGCCGGCACCGGTGCTCGCGCCGAAATAGCCGATTTTCAGTGCACGGGTTGATGGATTCTGCTTGAGCCAATCCGTCACATATCCAAGTCTTTGCGCCAGCAATTGAATATTAAAACGTAAATGGCCACTGGAGCGATCAGCAATCTCTTCCTCTGCTGTTAACAAATCGATCAGCAGCGTTGCCAGCCCTGCCCGCTGTAATTGCTCCGCCACGAATCGATTACGCGGGCTGTGCCTGCTGCTGCCACTGCCATGCGCAAACAATACAATTCCGCTGGCATTTGACGGTAAGCTTAAATTGCCTTCAAGCTCGACTGGGCCAGCCGAAACGTGAACCAATTTTTGTTCCTGAAGATTCATTTTGGCCTCCACGGAATTCAATATTTGTAAATCGCGCTACACGGCAAATGGAAAAGTTTCAGGTACTTCGCCTTCTTTCCATAGTGCGCTTCTCTCCAGAGGCTCCACTGCACGCGTTTCGTCAAAGTGGAGAACGACATCGAACTGCTCGGGCAAACTTGCAAAAAAATAATGACTGCTACGCTCGGTCTCGGGCAAATAAATCACCCCGATCGCACGCTCAAGGCGCGGCTCGCGTAAATAATCTGATGTTTTGTTATTGCGTAACGGCAGCAGGAAAGATGACAGGCCAGTTTGATGCAGCAATGCCTCGTAACTGTTAGATAGCGCCGGGCGTATATGCTTGCGTTCGGCGCCGTTATCCCATCCCGAAGCGGCTGTTACCGTGCCATGATGTGTAGTAAACCCGACCAGCACGGCTTCCTGGTTATACCGCTCGCGTACCAATTGACCTACATTTAATTCGCCGCCTTGACCCATTTGAGTGGCTCGTGCATCACCGAGATGAGAGTTATGCGCCCACAATACAATCTTGCTGTGTTGCTCCTGCCGATCAAGATGCTTAATCAATGCATCAAGTGTCTCCGCCATATGGCGATCGCGCAAATTCCAGGACGATATGCGTGATTGAAACATCGAGCGATAATATTCTTCGGCATTTTTGACGAGTCTGGCATTTTGTTCGGCGTAGAAAAATTCATCCGCTGCCACGTGACCGTCCTGCCGCATGTATGCCGCGAACTGCTGCCGCAAATCGATCAGCTCGTCGATCACTTGTTGCTCGCATGAGGTGTTTAGTCCAAAGCTGGCTGCGTAGCCATAAGCTTCAATATTTTCGCTAAAGTGATCAAAGCAGCTATAGCGGTAGCGTGCCCGCCGGGCCGCTTGCAAATCGACCTTGTCGAGATAATCCAGCACCGCGCGGGTAGAACTGTAAAGACTATAGAGATCAAGTCCATAAAAGCCGACGTGCTTGTTCGGGGAATCCAGAGCATCGTTATGCTCACGCAGCCAACCTATAAAATCCAGTACATCGGCATTGCGCCACATCCAGGTCGGGAAACGTTTGAAATCAGCCAGTGCTTCGGCTGCCGAGACATCATTTGATATGCCGCGCACATAGCGATTAACGCGATAGGCGGCAGGCCAATCGGCTTCGACAGCAACAGCCGTGAAATTCTTTTCTTTAATCAACCGTTCAGTAATCCGCGCGCGTTCGCGATAAAACTCATGCGTCCCGTGCGAGGCTTCGCCCAGTAGAACCAGGCGCGCATCACCAACAATCGACATGAGGGCATCATAATCATTGTGATCCCCGATCAGAGGGTGCGCATCCGCCTTTATCAGATCAATCAATACGCTATCGGGCATCGTGTTCACAGGCCAGCCTCCTGATTAATATTCCTCGCTTCGCTGTTCTTCCGATTTCTTTCAAGCAGGTCAATTACTTCCTCGTCCGTGGTCTGCGAAAAATCTCTGTACCATAATCCAACCGCGCTGAAATTCTCAGGCGTTTCGAGACATATGACCTCGTCTGCAAGCGCCTCTAATTCAGAACAGGTCATGCGCGCTCCCACCGGAACGGCGACAATTAACTTTGCCGGCCGCTTCTGGCGCAAGGCCGCAATGGCTGCACGCATGCTTGAACCGGTAGCCAGTCCGTCGTCTATGATAATAATGGTACGGTCGCGGACATCCAGCATTGGGCGCTGACCACGGTATGTTCGCTCACGACGCTCAAGTTCACGCTGCTCACGCGCTACGATATGCTCGATGATTTCATCGCTGAGCGATAGCTGGCGTATCAAATCCTGGTTCAGTACCCGCGCACCGCCGGACGCAATCGCCCCTATCGCGAACTCCTCGTGACCAGGCAGGCCTAGTTTTCGCACCACAAAAATATCCAGGGGCAGGTTGAGCGCTTCAGCAACTTCAAAAGCAACCGGGACACCGCCACGCGGTAATGCAAGAACCATTGTGTCCGGATAATTGGCGTAAGCGGCAAGGCGATCCGCTAATATCCTGCCTGCTTCGGTTTTATCTCTGAATAACATTTGTTAAACCTCCCCTTATTTATAGCGTCCTGAGCCTTTATTCATTGGGCTGATGCCCGATTTGATTCTAAAACGCGAGCTTTCGGCGGCGAGCAGCAGCGTGCCGCGCTGAGATCCGTCTGGCCGCTTTCGGCGGTGTAGGGTGAAACTCAGGGGCCGACACTGCCGGTGATGGGCAGCACGATACCTGTGATGTAGCCTGAACAAACCGGTGCGGCCAGAAACACATAGGCTGGCGAAATTTCTTCGGGCTGAGCCGGGCGTTTCATGTCGGTGTCTTCGCCGAAGGTCTGGATATCTTCAGCTGACTTGTCCGCCGGGTTCAGCGGCGTCCACACCGGGCCGGGCGCGACGGCGTTGACCCGGATGCCTTTGTCGATCAGGTTGCTGGCCAGCGATTTGGTGAAAGCGTGGATGGCGCCTTTGGTGGCCGAGTAATCGAGCAGTGTGGCGCTGCCTTCCAGCCCGGTCACCGAGCCGGTGTTGATGATGCAGGCGCCCTTGCCCAGATGCGGCAAGGCGGCTTTGACCATGTAGAAGTAGCCGAAGATATTGGTGTGGAAGGTTTCTTCAAAGCGCTTTTCGCTCAGGTCTTCCAGTGCGTCTGCGTGCTCCTGGAAAGCGGCGTTGTTGACGAGGATGTCGAGATGGCCGAATTCCTTGATGGTTTTTTCAACGGCTTTGCGGGCAAAGGCCGATTTTTTGACATCGCCCGGAATCAGTATGCAGGCCTGGCCTTCCGCCTCAACACAACGTTTGGTCTCCCGCGCGTCCTCGTCTTCGTTCAGGTAGGCAATGGCCACGTCGGCACCTTCACGAGCAAACAACACAGCCACAGCGCGACCTATGCCGGAGTCGCCGCCGGTGATCAGTGCGACCTTGCCGCGCAGCTTGTTGCTGCCTTCATAGCCAGGTGCCAAGAACCGGGGCTTGAGCTGCAGGTCGGCTTCACGCCCGGGTTTTTCCAGATGCTGGGCGGGCAGCGGGAGTTCCGGCTGCAGCCGCGCGCCGGCTTGTACTGCCTTGGTGGCCGACTTGGTTGTCCTGCTTTTGTTTTTGTCCTTGGCATCTTGCTCGGCCTGAATCGCACGCTGCGTGCGCACGGTCCCACGGCTGTTGTTGTTCTTACTGCTTAAAGGTTTCTTCATCGCCATAGCTGCCCCCGAGTTTATGCTTTTTTGCGGCTGCCCGAGCCGAATTTTTTGCCGCCACCGGATGTTTTGTTCACCGTGGCCCAAGCCTGTGCTTCGGCTTCGCCCCTGGACACGCTTTTTTTGTCGTAGCCTTTTTCAATGTGCCGGGTCTGGCGTTTTTGCTCGCTGGTGTAGACCGACTTATCTCCTTGAGGCATGGTGTTGTTCCTGAAATGAATATGCCCATGAGAGCGGAGGCCGGGAAGGATAGGAAATTCAACCGTACGAGCCAAAATATCCTCGACGCAAGTGCCTAAATTTCGGGAGAAGCTCACTTCTGACTGTCAAAAAACTCTCACGCGTATGTGTCGGCAGGTTTTACATTTATGACTGATCCTAAATTTAATCCGGATGTTTACGCTAGCGGATCGTAATACGGTTTGGTGCCATAGTAAGAATGGACTCCAGCCGCCCAAGTTAGATCTGCCATATCAGGCCAAGCGTCCTTGTCGAAGCCGGGCGCATCATTTATGCGATCCTTTTCCACGTTCAAAATAAAACGTTTATTCACGGTATCAAGCGTCAAAGCCTTCCAAGGCACCGCGAATAATTTTTCGCCCATACCGAGAAATCCGCCAAACGACAATACAGCGTATGCAATTTTGCCGCTGCGCATGTCCAGCATTATTTCCTTGATGTCGCCGAGGTCTTCCTCCTTGTGATTATAGACATCGTTGCCCATCAATGTATCGGCACCCATTAGCGAGGGGTCGGGACCTTTTTCATCGTGGGATTTATACATACCAAAGGTATCGCGATCCAGATAGTTCATACTATTTTCTCCTTTAAAAGATATGAGCATAAATTGGAAAACGCGCATGTTCTGTGCGGTACCTAACATACTTGGTTAAATACCTTCAGCTCGACGATGGAAATCCTAAACAAACAGGATATGTCATAACTTCTACAATTCAAAAACGGAAATACCGCCAAGACAAATAACATCCTGCAAAAAGTCATCCGCGCCAACTACTGCTTAAGTTCCAAGAAGAACGAAGCACTACACTAGGGTGACGACGACGGCTATAAGTGCTCTCTCTCTCTGTGTGCCAGCGCACAGAGAAGGTTTTGAGAAAGGGGGATGATCAATATTACGGTCAAGAGATAGAGGCCAAAAAATTTCCTCCGTTTGCTGCTATGGGTCGCAATTCTCAATCAACCATACATAAAGGAATCCATCATGAACTGGGATCGTATTGAAGGAAATTGGAAACAACTCAAGGGTAACGTCAAGCAACAGTGGGGCAAGCTCACCGATGACCAGCTCGACGTGATTGCAGGCAAGCGCGATAAACTTGCCGGCAAAATCCAGGAATCGTACGGCATCTCCAAGGACGAAGCGGAGAAACAGCTTACCGCATGGCAAGAGCATCAGAAAACAATGGAACACTCCATAGACCAGGAAGCAACGCAAAAGAAAACTCCGCAGCAACATCATCAGAAAGCGGCAGAACACCACGAACTGGCATCCAAGCATCACAAGGAAGCCGCCAAGCTCCACGAATCTGGCGACGACGAAGCTGCCAGCACACCACGCGCTGGTAGCCCATGGACATACGGTCCAAGCCACAGAACAAGAGGAGGAAGCCAGCAAGAAACACGCGAACAGGTACAGTGTTGAAAAGTAATCGGGATCGACCATAATCGCAACCAAGTTCGTAGATAAACGAAACTCGGCACTCACAGAGTGAGTAAAAACTCTGTCGTAGCGGTTCAATAAAAACCGCTTCGGTTTCCGACGAGCCGTTCAACTAAAGTGTTGAAATTCTGAAATGCCCTCCATTAAATCAGGAGGGCATTTTTTACCAAATTGTGAGGTGTGTTGCGGCCAATCGAGAATTGACCCAGATGCCGAAACTGGGCTGACCTATGTCAAATCCTTACAATCCAAATGCTGGCAACGGTTCACAAGCCTGATGCTTGGGTCAATGAGATCCCGGCACATGGGTCAAATTGGATCGGCGTCGATAGCCATCGGAGATAACTAAACAACAATGAACATAATTTATCTTGGGCGGCTATCGGAACACGACCCTCTGCACGGTTATCTCCAGCATGACATTCAGCCGCAGATCAGCGGCGCCTCGGGTAGCTCGGGGTATCGTGTATTCAGGCTCAATGGCTCAAACGACGTGTACCTGTATGAAGACCGCAATACCGGCACTAAGCTCATAGGCAAGTTTTTTCTTTCATCAAGAAAGAAAGTAGCGCTGACCCAGGGCTTTCATCAAGGTGTCCGGCGCTTCCGTCCGTTTTGCGGAAATCAGCAGATGGACATGATTGGTCATCAGCACGTAGGCATGAACGCGGCAACCGGTCTTGTCTGCGTGTTCGCGTGAAAATAAATCCATTGACGGTAAGCCCGCCCAGCCGACCATGCTGGTCAATGTGCCCAGGCCAGTCAACAAATCGTATTCGCATACTATGGCTCAAACCTCGAAAACGGCCAGATTGCGAAGTGATCGGAAATGTAACAAGACATTTTTAATGCCATTAAGGAAGTGCGATGAAAACGAGCGTTATTGAAGTGCACGATATGCTGTCGGTATTGACCGTGGACGAAGTGGAAAAGCGGATTGGCGGGGTGCCGGGTGTCGAAAGCGTAACAGTGAATTACGCTGCGGGAAACGCCACAGTGCGCTACGACGAAACCCGACTCGATGTCGCCGATATCAAGGTGATCGTGCACCAACGCGGGCCTCAGACCGCAGGCGAATCCCACCCCACGCATGTGAGCGAACACGAGCCCGCACGCACGAGTGCTGCAGTGCCAACGCCGAAAGCTGCGTCGGCCTCTGCTTCAACGCCCGTAGCCGCTGTGCCAAAAACTTCCACTGTCGCGGCCGCCGCCGTGCCCGCGATGGCTGTTCCCGGAGGAGACGAACAACAAGACAAAGCGACGCCGAGCGCGCAGCCTACAACGCCGGAACCTGCAGCACCGAAAGCTGCCCCCGCCGCCATGCCCGCACCGATTGTTCGTGCAGGGGACGGACAACAGGACAAAGCGACGCCGAGCGCGCCGTCATCAGCAACGGTAGCTGCTCCGCCGAAACCGTCCCCGGTCGCGTCGGCCGCGAAGCCCTCAACGCCCGTAGCTGCTGCGCCGAAAGCCGCTCCCGACGCGAAATCTTCAACGCCCACAGCCGCTGAGCCAAAAGCTGACTCCTGGAAAGTACATGCGCTTTCGCTGACGATGACTCTGAGTGTGGCATATATCTTATGCGCCATTTTCGACGTTCTGTTTTCGCCCTTCGGGCTGCTTGCTGCACTTGCGCCGGCCAGTCCGTTGCCAATCTCCGGTAGTCCTCTCGCTTTCCTGACGGGATTCGCGCTGTTCACCGTCGCTGGTTTTGTGTTTGGCGCACTCCATGGAATCGCATGGGGATTCTGGAGCAAAAGACTGCGGTGAGATGACGTCATGGATCCGGATCCGAATACCTTGAATGAAGATGACGACCATTAAGGAAGTGCGATGAAAACGAGCGTCATTGGAGTGCGCGACATGCTGTCGGTATTGACCGTGGACGAAGTAGAAAAGCGGATTGGCAAGGTGCCGGGGGTAGCAAGCGCTACGGTGAATTACGCTGCGAGAAACGCCACGGTGCGTTACGACGAAACTCGACTCGAAGTCGCCGATATCAAGGTACTCATGCACCAACGCGGGCATCAGTCCGCAGACGAACCCCTACCCAAGCATGAGAGCGAACACGAGCCTGCACAAAAGCATGCTGTAACACCAACGCCGGAAGCGGCTCCGACCTCCGCTTCAACGCCCGTAGCTGTTGTGCCTGCACCGGCTGCTCCCGCAGTCGACGACCAAGCGGGCCACACAACGCCGGGCGCGCCGCCTCCAACCCCCCCATCCGCCATGGCGAAGGCAGGCAGACTCGATGACCCGTCCATCAAGGATGCGGACGAAGTGGTAAGGACTCTCGGCGCAGACCTCGAAAACGGACTCACTTCACAGGAGGCGTCGCGCCGCCTTTCGGAAAACGGCCGCAACGAACTCCGCTCTGTTCCGAGGCGGCCAGCGTGGCTTCGCTTCCTGTCGCACTTCCATGATCCCCTGGTTTATCTGCTGCTCGCCGCCATCACCATCGCCCTCATCGCCTGGATCATTGAGGGCATGGGCGGCTGGCCGGTGGATGCGATTGTTATCACGATCGTTGTCCTGTTCAATGGGGTGCTGGGCTTTATGCAGGAAGCCAAGGCACAGAACGCCGTAGCCGCGCTGGCCCGGATGACCGCGGCGACCTCCGCGGTCCTGCGTGACGGGCAGGTGCTGCGGGTGCCAAGCGCCGAGCTGGTGCGTGGGGACTTGCTCGTGCTCGGCGAAGGTGACGCCATCGGGGCGGATGCGCGCCTGATCGAGGCTACATCACTGCGCGTGCAGGAAGCCACGTTGACTGGCGAGAGCGAGGCTGTGCTCAAAGATGTCGCCACGTTGCGTGAACCGGCGCCGCTCGGCGATCGGCTCGACATGGTCTTCAAGGGCACGGCCGTGGCGCAGGGCACCGGTCGCGCCGTGATCACGGCGACCGGGATGGACACCGAGATGGGTTCGATTGCCGCAATGCTTGAGGCCACTGCGGACGAGCCGACACCGTTGGAGAAAGAAGTCGGACGTGTCGGGCGCATGCTGGGTATCGCGGTCGTCATCATTGCCGTGGTGGTGGTGGGAACCATCCTGCTGATCTCCGACATCCGCAACGCAGCCGATGTTATTCACGTCTTGCTGCTCGGCGTGGCTCTGGCGGTGGCGGCTGTGCCCGAGGGGCTGCCGGCGATCCTGTCGGTAGTGCTCGCGCTGGGGATGCAGCGCATGGCGAAGCACAACGCCATCGTCAAGAACCTGTCGTCGGTGGAAACGCTGGGCTCCGCCTCGGTTATCGCCTCGGATAAGACCGGCACCCTGACCCGCGGGGAAATGACCATCGTACAAATCATGACCGCATCGGGCGGCACCCATGTGACCGGGGTGGGATACGCGCCCGAGGGGCGGGTCGAGCATGAAGGTGCCGAACTCACTGCCGGAGCGCTGCATGATGAGTTGATCGTCATGCTCAGCGGCGGCAGCCTGGCTGGCAACGCCGACCTGCGCCAGGGGGCGGGCGGCGAGTGGGAGATTCATGGCGACCCCACCGAAGCGGCTTTCCTGGTGGCCGAACGCAAGCTGGGCGTTACCGAGCGGCGCGAGCAGCGTTTCGAGCGCATCGGCGAAATCCCGTTTACGTCTGATCGCAAGATGATGTCGACGATAGAACTCGACCACGAGCACGACGACGAAGTCGTGGTAATCACCAAGGGTGCCCCGGACGTCTTGCTCGAGCGATGCACCCGGGTAAGGGTGGGGATGGAGATCGTTGAACTCGATGACGCGCTGCGTGCGCGGCTGCTGGCAGATGTCGACACCCTTACCGAGGCGGCGCTGCGCACGTTGGCCGTAGCCTACCGCTCCCTCGCGCCGAGCGAGGATCCGCAAGTTACGGAATCGCTGGAGCGCGACCTCGTGTTCGTGGGCACCGTGGGCATCATCGACCCTCCGCGCGAGGAGGCGGTGGTTGCCATTCGCGAGGCTCATCGGGCTGGCATCCGGGTGATCATGATTACCGGCGACCACCCGCGCACCGCCGCCCGCATCGCCGCGGATCTCGGGATCGTGGAGGCCGATGTCCCGGCGCTGACTGGGTTCGAGCTCGACGCACTGGACGACGCTGGATTCGCCGAGGCGGTGCGCAAGACGTCCGTCTACGCACGGGTGTCGCCCGCGCACAAACTGCGCATCGTCGACGCATTGCAGGCCGACGGCAACATCGTCGCGATGACCGGCGACGGCGTCAACGATGCACCCGCGCTGAAGTCAGCCCACATCGGTATCGCGATGGGGGTGACCGGAACCGAGGTGACCAAGGAAGCGGCCAAGATGATCCTCGCCGACGACAACTTCGCGACGATCGTTGAGGCCGTGCGCGAAGGGCGCGGCATCCTGGATAACATCCGCAAGTTTCTGCGCTACCTGCTGTCCTCAAATATGGGCGAGGTGCTGACTGTCTTCCTGGGCGTGGTAGGGGCGAGCGTGATCGGGCTCAAAGGCGCTGGCGACGTAGTAGTGCTGCCACTGCTCGCCACACAGCTCCTGTGGATCAACCTGATCACCGACTCCGGGCCTGCGCTGGCGATGGGCGTCGACCCGCCCGCTGACGACCTCATGGCCCGCAAGCCGCGGCACATAAGCGAGCGGTTGATCGACGCCCGCATGTGGGCGAATGTGATCCAAACTGGCGTGGTGATAGCCGTGGTGACGCTGCTGACGATCGACATCTACCTGCCTGGCGGGCTGATCGAGGGCACATATGACCTCGCTACTGCCCGCACCGCAGGTTTTACGGTGCTCGTATTCACCAGCTTGTTCACCTGCTTCAACGCGCGCTCGGATACGACAAGTGCGTTCACACATCTGTTCGTCAACCCGTGGCTTTGGGGTGCCGTCGCGTTGTCGGTGCTGTTGCAGGTGGCAGTCGTCAACCTCGATTTGCTCAACCTCGCCTTCGGCACGGTGCCGCTCGCGTTAGACCAGTGGTTGCTCTGCGTGGGGATGGCCAGCGTGGTGTTGTGGCTCAGTGAATTGCGCAAGCTGGCGAGTCGCGCATGGGGCCGACAAGTCATCGCCCCAAGGCTTGCGACATGATCGAAGCGTAACAACGCTGTAAGGCGGATTCGCGCTAGCAATCCGCCATGATCGTAGTCACGTAGGTCGGGCAAGCTGTTTATGCCCGACATTCACATACATCAAAATGTCGGGCAACGAAAAGCTGTTACCCGACCTACGGGGCTTCAGGAATACCCAACAAGACAGTTATTAAATCAGCGCAAATCCTGAGTGCGTGTTTTAAAAGTCAGTCGCAAAGTCGCCCTAGCATTAAATTTATCATTGCAATGTGAATAAAGGCAGTGCTGGAATCGGTCAGCACCTCGTAATCTTTGCTTAATCGACGGTAGCGATAAAGCCAAGCGAAAGTTCTTTCAACAACCCAGCGGCGCGGCAATAATTGAAACCCCTTGGCATCATCAGAGCGTAAAATCGTCTCTAAAACAATGTGGAAGCGTTGCGCGACCCAGTCCATCAGCTTGGGGCCTCGATAACCGCCATCAACCCAAATGCGACGTATTTTCTTGCAACTTCCGGTAAATGCTTTGAAAATAAGCTTTGATCCATCACGTTCTTGAACCGAAGCCGCCGTCACAACAACGACCATAATCAACCCCAGTGTATCCACAAGAATGTGACGTTTTCGACCTTGAATTTGTTTGCCGGCATCGAAGCCTTTAATACCCGATAAAGCTGTTGTTTTAACGCTTTGACTATCAATAGAGCCTGCAGTTGGATGCTTATGTCGCCCTGCTTTCTGCCTAACCCAAGCACGCAACGTGTCGTGAATACGTTGCCACATTCCATTTGTTGTCCAACATCGATAATAACCGTACACGGTCTGCCATGCAGGAAATTCGTGCGGCAACAATCGCCAAGCACACCCACTTCGAACAATATACAGAATCGCGTTGATAAGTTTCCTTAACCCCACACGTCTCGGACGCCCTCCTGGCAACGCACTTGGTAATAACGGGTTAATAAGAGCCCATTTTTTATCATTCAAGTCTGTCGGGTAACGCTTAATTTTTGAGGCCTGCTTCTTTTTCGTCATGACAAAAATGCTTATTTTTACATGTTAGCGATTTTTGCTACTTTTAAAACACGCACTGAGCAAGCAAACCGGCATTGCCGCCTATCGCAGCGGTATTGGTTGTGACGGTCTGCTCGATGGCGAAACGGCGCAGATAATCAGGGCCGCCGGCTTTTGGGCCGGTGCCGGAAAGCCCCATCCCGCCAAAAGGTTGCACACCGACCACAGCGCCGATCATGTTCCGGTTGACATAAATATTGCCGACTTTTACGCCCTGCCGGATGGTATTAATGACGGCATCTATTCTGCTGTGTATACCCAGCGTCAAGCCGTATCCGGTCGCATTGACGGCGGCAATGACCTGATCGAGTTCCGATTCGCGGTAGCGGATCAGGTGCAATACCGGCCCGAACACTTCCTGGGTCAGTTGCGATAACGACTGTAGTTCTATCAGACTGGGCTGGAAAAAACTGCCCTGCTCCAAACCTTCCGGTAGCGGCAGTTGATAAAGCAGCTGGGCCTGTTCCTGCATGGCTTCCAGATGTGCCGACAATGGCGCCAGTCACGTAGGTCGGGCAAGCTGTTTATGCCCGACATTCACATACATCAAAATGTCGGGCAACGAAAAGCTGTTACCCGACCTACCGGGCTAAACAGCAATCTAACCTTAGCAAGCACGGGCTTGATTTCGCTGATGCCGGGAAAGTGCTTTATGCACTAACTCTAAAAATTGCGGGGCCAGCTTTGTTTTCAGCGTACAGGCTGCACCCGATTTCCCCATCCATTTTTCGTGACTTTCGTGTTTTTCGTGGATTGCACCATCTCATTAGGCGTGCGTAACATCAGTTATTAAATTAGCGCAAATCCTGGGCGAGCAAACCGGCATTGCCGCCTATCGCGGCGGTATTGGTGGTGACCGTCTGTTCGATGACGAAACGACGCAGATAATCGGGGCCGCCCGCTTTCGGGCCGGTGCCGGAAAGCCCCATGCCGCCGAAAGGCTGCACGCCGACCACCGCGCCGATCATATTCCGGTTGACATAAATATTGCCGACTTTTACGTTCTGCCGGATGGTATTGACGACCGCGTCGATTCTGCTGTGTATGCCCAGCGTCAAGCCGTAGCCGGTCGCATTGACAGCGCCAATGACCTGATCGAGTTCCGATTCGCGGTAACGGACAACATGCAATACCGGCCCGAAGACTTCCCGGGTCAGTTGCGATAACGACCGCAGTTCGATCAGGCTGGGCGGAAAAAAACTGCCCTGCTCCAAACCGTCCGGCAGCGGCAGTTGATATAGCAAACGCGCCTGTTCCTGCATGGCTTCCAGATGTTCTGCCAAGGGAGCCAGTGCGGCATGGTCGATAATCGGGCCGATGTCGGTTTGATAAACGCCGGGATTGCCGATAGTTAATTCCTGCATGGCGCCGATCAGCATGGCTATGGTTTTATCGGCGATGTCCTCCTGCACGATTAAAACCCGCAAAGCCGAACACCGCTGACCGGCGCTGTTGAAGGCCGAGACCACAGCATCCTGCACCAGTTGTTCAGGCAATGCCGAGCTGTCGGCAATCAGCACATTCTGTCCGCCGGTTTCGGCAATCAGCGGCACAATAGCTTGATGATTCCGGGCCAATTGCAGGTTGATGAACTGCGCCGTCGCCGTGGAACCGGTGAAAACAACCCCGGCAACGCGGGGATCAGGAAGCAGATGCTGTCCAAGCAGACTGCCGCCGACCGGCAAAAACTGCAACACCGATTCGGGTATGCCGGCCTGATGCAGTAACTGTATGCAACGCATCGCGGTTAATGCGGTCTGGCTGGCCGGTTTGGCGATGACCGTATTGCCGGCGGCAAGCGCCGCCGCTATCTGGCCGATAAAAATGGCGATCGGAAAATTCCACGGACTGATGCAGACATAAACGCCGCGGCCGTAATGATAGAGCAGGTTTTCCTCGCCGGTGGGACCGGGCAGCCGGATCGGTTCGCCGAATAAATCCAGCGCAGACCGGGCATAATAGCGGCAAAAATCGACCGCCTCCCTGACTTCCGCCAACGCGTCTTTAATGGTGCGGCCGCCTTCCCGTATGCATAAAGAAACCAGCTCCAGGCGGTGCAATTCCAGAAGATCGGAGGCCTGTTGCAAATACCCGGCGCGCTGTGCAACAGGGCAAAGCCGCCAGTCGACAAATGCCTGAGCCGCGCCGTTTAGCGCCTCGCCAATAGCCGCCGGTTCCACGAAAGTTACAGAGCCGACAATCAAGCGGTTATCGCAGGGATTAACGATAAGTCGCTCCCTGCCTGAACACGGACTGCCGTTGATTAACGGCATTGCCATCCAGTGTTTATCCGCCAACGCATCCAGGTTTCGCTGCACCGATTCCAGCTGTTCGGGGTCGGCCAAATTTAGTCCGGAGGAATTAATCCGTTCGCCGAATAAATTGCGGGGCGATACGATTAGCGATTGGTGGGCCGCTGTTGTTACAGCTTCTACCGGATCGCTGACCAGTTCATTGATGCTGATATCCGGATCGCTGATCTGGTTGATGAAAGAGGTATTGGCGCCGTTTTCCAGCAAGCGCCTGACCAGATAAGGCAACAGCTGGCGATAATCGCCGACCGGCGCATAAACGCGGCAAGGAATCCGCCAGTTTTGCACGTCGATGATTTCCCGATAAAGCCCCTCGCCCATGCCGTGCAGACGCTGGAATTCATAACCCGGATGCTGTATTCCGAATTGATAAATAGCGGCGACGGTATGCGCGTTATGGCTGGCGAACTGGGGATAAAATGCGTCCGGTATGGAGAAGATAAACTGCGCGCAGGCCAGATAGCATAAGTCGGTCGCCGACTTACGGGTAAACACCGGGTAATCGGCTAGGCCGTTTTCCTGCGCCCGTTTTATTTCGCTGTCCCAGTAAGCGCCTTTGACCAGGCGCAACGGAATCTTCCGCTGTTGGCTTTCGGCAAGCCCGGCCAGCCAGCGAATGACCGGCAGTGCCCTTTTTTGATAGGCCTGCACGGCCAAACCCAGTCCCGGCCAAGCCTCTAAATCGGGATGCTTAAAAACGGCGGCAAAAATATCCAGCGACATGTCCAGGCGTTCGGATTCTTCTGCATCGACAGTGAGCGCAATATTGGCCATGCGGGCTGTCCGCGCCAGCGCCAGCAGTTTATCGCTTAACTCCTTGACCGCACGGACATGCTGCAACGGCTCGTAACGGGGACATAGCGCCGATAACTTGATCGAAATGCCCGGATTGGCGTAAAGTTCGGCAGACCCCGCATGCCCGGCCAGCGCATGAATGGCCGAACGGTACGCCTGGAAATAATGCTCGGCATCGGCCTGCGTTATCGCCGCCTCCCCCAGCCTATCGAAAGAATAGCGGAATACCGGGTCCTGCCCGCTACGCTGCACGGCTTCCTGCATGGATTCTGCAAACACAAACTGCAACGCCAGATGCTGCATGGCCTGCTTTATTGCGGTGCGTATCAAGGGTGCTCCCATCCTGGATAGCAATTGTTCGAAGACTTGCGGCCCAGGATGAGACTCAAAGTCTCCGGCAAATAACAGCGCTTTGGTGGCTAAATTGACCAGAGGCGAATCGCTGTGCTGTAAATGGCTTTGCCAGTCTGCGCCGGTGAGCTTTTCCTGTAAAAACAGGTCTTGCGTGCGGCTGTCGGGAATACGCAGCAAGGCTTCGGCAATCCCCATTAAAACCACGCCTTCATGAGAATTTAACTGATATTCCTGCAGGAACGCTTCAATCGCGGTTTGCCGATATTTTCTCTCCCTGACTGCGGTAACCAGAGTTTTGGCGCAATCACCTATCGCAGCCGGATCGTAACCGGCTAATGCGGCTGATAATTCAGTGAGGAGCTGTTGCTCATCGGCCAGATAAGCCTGATTAACGGCTTTTCGTAATTCGGCTAACGGTTTTTGAGTCATAGCGGCTAACCCACGGGTAAGAATCCCCAGTCTCTTGGTAACTAAGCTTTGAAACCGGAAATTGGATAATGTTAATCAGCTGTCGATAATTTCAAGGCAGGCGATCATCGTATGACGGACGATGAAAAGAGTCATCGCTATCGGGTAAAGCGTGTAATGGCGAGTGATCAGCAGACTAATCAGCACCAAGCCGACAAGCACACCGATATTAATGCGCGAATTTTTTTCCAGATAACGCAGCTGTACGATAGATTCATGATCGAAACGTTCGCTTTTGTTGATCAGCGTTAACGTGACGATTGAGGTCAATAGCGCGTAATACAGTGGGAAGAAAAAGAACATCGGCGCATCCTCGTTGAACTGCGGCATCCAGTAGCCATACCAAAGTAACAAACAACTGATCGCAAAGCCATCGTGCCAAGTAACGGCGGGGACTTTTTTCAAATAACCGACCAGCAGACTGACTGCCATCATCGTCAGACCGATGCCCAAGGCCACAGGAGTGGCGAGTAACTTCAGAAATTCGTTTTGGCTATGAACCAGAGCCGCCAGCGACAAGCTGCAAAGAATGAATCCGATCATGATCAAATGTCCTGTGAATTTTCTAAGACTATAACATCACCAGCGGAAGCAACAGCAACCTGAAGGTATGGGCTTACCAGACAACGCCAACGCACCATTAAGTAGGCAACCAAAAGTTTTTTAACAAAATGAAAAAACATTTGTCTCCTTATTTACCATGAAGAACATGAAGATCACGAAGAAAAATAGTTAACTTCATGTCCTTCATGCTCTTCGTGGTTACTAAAAAATGTTAAAAGACTTTTGAACGACTATTTAGGTTATAGCATTCTGGGCCACCCACTTAAAGCGGGACAGTTTGAATAGCTCATGCCCGTACTCCGGTTTTCCCCATCTTAAGTTGGTGGCCGAAAACCGTCAGTGTTCAGCACTCAGCAAAACAGATACGGTTTACCAAGTCCCGGTATTTTCCATAGACAGCCACGGTTCAGCAGGCGCAAGCGGCGCGCCTTTTTGCAATAACTCGATAGAAATCTTGTCCGGCGAGCGTATAAACGCCATATGCCCGTCACGCGGCGGACGGTTGATGATCACACCGGCCTCCATCAGTTTTTGGCAGGTTTGATAAATATTATCGACTTCATAAGCCAGATGTCCGAAGTTGCGCCCGCCGCCGTAATCTTCGGTATCCCAGTTATAAGTCAGCTCCAGCAACGGCGCATGCCTCTTTTTGGCCTGATCGGCATCCAGCGGCGCATGCAGATAGACCAGTGTAAACCGACCGGCTTCGCTGTCTATCCTGTTACTTTCGATCAGGCCCAGTTTGCTGCAATAAAAATCGAGCGATTCATTCAGGTCATGAACCCGAACCATGGTATGTAGATAACGCATCATGTTTCTCCTTATGAATATTGGGTTTTAATTTCGGCATGCCGGTAACAATCGGTGGTGTGATCGTTGACCATGCCGGTCGCCTGCATATAAGCATAACAAATGGTGCTGCCGACAAATTTGAAGCCGCGCCTTTTAAGATCCTTGCTGATCAGCTCGGAGATTGGCGTAGATGCGGGAATGTCGGGGGCGTTTTTCCAGGCATTGTGCTGCGGCCTGCCGTCAACGAATTGCCAGATATAGCCGTCGAAACTGCCGAAAGCCTGCCGAACTTTTAAATAAGCCTGTGCGTTGCTCACGGCCGCATGAATCTTTAGCCTGTTTCTGACTATGGCCGGATTAGCCAGCAGTTCGCTGATTTTCTTGTCATCATAAGCGGCGATCTTTTTGGCGTCAAAATTATCGAAGGCTAAGCGGTAGCCGTCGCGTTTGTTTAAAATGGTCGACCAGCTTAAACCCGCCTGAGCGCCTTCAAGAATCAAAAACTCGAACAACAGCCTATCGTCATGCGCCGGCACGCCCCATTCGAGATCGTGATAGTGTTCTGTATTAGGGCTGGACAGCGCCCATGTGCATTTATTCATCGGTGCTCCCATAATTCTCGCGAATGATGCGCTTCACTGCGTTCAGCACATCCTACAGTTATTGACAATATCCACCTCAAACCGCATCATCAATCCACGTTATCTGCCGACTATTTTAACCCATGAGTAATGACACCCTGCAAATTCGCCGTATCGCTATCGATACTTATCATGAAAACGTCGCTTATCTGCATCGCGAATGCGGCATTTACCGGGCTGAAGGTTTTCAGGCGCTGTCTAAAATCCAGGTCAGCACTAACGGCTCCAAGGTACTCGCCGTCCTTAACGTAGTCGATGACAGTTCCATCGTTCAGCCGTGGGAACTGGGTCTGTCCGAGCAGGCCTTCGCGCAGCTCGATGTCGCTGAAGGCTGTCTGGTCACCGTCAATCATGCGGAAGCCCCCAAGTCTATGGATGCGGTGCGCCGCAAAATCAACGGAGAACGCCTCAATCAGGATGACTTTAGCAGTATAGCCAACGATATTGTTGAAGCCCGTTATTCAAAAATGGAAATGGCGGCATTCCTGGTTGCGACCGGGCAAAACAATCTGGATCGCGACGAACTGTTCTTTCTTACCCGCGCGATGCTGCAATCCGGCGAAACGATGAACTGGCATGAATCACTGGTTGCCGATAAGCATTGCATCGGCGGCATCCCCGGCAACCGCACTTCGATGATAGTCGTGCCTATTGTTGCCGCGCACGGCATGTTAATACCGAAAACCTCCAGCCGCGCGATCACCTCGCCGGCAGGGACAGCCGACACCATGGAAGTGCTGGCCGAGGTCAATCTGACGCCGGATCAGCTGCACGACATCGTGCGCAAGGAACGCGGCTGTCTGGTCTGGGGCGGTACGGCCAGACTCGCGCCGGTCGATGACATGCTGATTTCTGTTGAACGCCCGCTAGGCATCGATTCTCAGGGACAAATGGTGGCATCGATTCTGTCCAAAAAACTGGCCGCCGGTTCCACGCATCTGCTTATCGATATTCCGGTCGGCCCCACCGCGAAAGTGCGGCACATGAATCAGGCGCTGGCCTTGCGCAAGCTGTTCGAATTTGTCGGCGACCGGCTCAATATTCATCTGGAAGTGATGATTACCGATGGCCGCCAGCCGATAGGGCGGGGCATAGGTCCGATACTGGAAGCTCGGGACATTATGCAGGTGTTGGATAACGATCCCGATGCGCCGTTCGATTTGCGCCAGAAATCCTTGCAGCTGGCCGGCAGGATCATTGAATTCGATCCCGATGTACGCGGCGGCCAAGGCTACGCGATTGCCCGCGACATACTCGAATCGGGCCGGGCCGGGGCTAAAATGAAAGCCCTGATTCAGGCGCAAGGTGCCAAAACGATCGACCTGCGCCCCGGCAGTCTTTGCCATGAGGTTGTAGCGGATTACGACGGCGTAGTCACCAGTATCGACAACTTTCAAATGGCAAGAATTGCCCGGCTTGCCGGTGCAGCGATGATGAAAAAGGCGGGGGTCGATTTGTTAAAAAAACTGGGTAATCCGGTAAAAAAGGGCGAGACCTTGTATCGCATCTATGCCGAATTTCCTGCCGATTTTAAATTCGCGCAGGATTTGGCCGCCCACAATAACGGCTACACGATAGGCAGCGACGAACAAATTATCAAATCGCTGATTGCCTTTTAACTTAGCCCATGATGATACTCGCCTTTCCCGACTATTTAAGCCAAACACAACGCTTGGCGGCCCGGCTTGACCTACCGCTGGCGGAGGTAACGCTGCATCATTTTCCCGACGGCGAAAGCTTGATCCGCCTGCCGCCGTTATTGCCTGAACACCTGATTGTCTGCCGCAGCCTTAATCAGCCCAACGACAAGCTGATCGAGTTGTTACTGTGCGCCACCACCGCACGGGAATTAGGCGCTAAACGCCTGACGTTGGTTGCACCGTATTTAAGTTATATGCGCCAGGACATCGCCAATCAGCCCGGCGAAGCAGTCAGCCAGCGCATCATCGGCAAACTGCTTGCAGAGCTGTTTGACGATGTGCTCACCGTCGATCCGCATTTGCACCGTATCTCTTCATTAACTCAGGCGATTCCGATAAAAAACGCGATCAGTCTTACCGCCGCCGATGAAATCGGAACTTTTTTAAAACAACAATTCGACCATGCGGTATTGTTAGGACCAGACAGCGAATCGAAACAATGGGTCGCCGCTATCGCAGCCAGCATCGGTTTCGATTACGCGATTGCCGATAAAAATCGGCTCGGCGACAAGCAGGTTGAGATGACCTTGCCGGATAGAGATTATTGCAAGCAAGCCGTGATCATCATCGACGACATGGCCAGCACCGGCAGGACGCTCGCCAAAGCAGCCGGGCTGCTGCAAGCCGCAGGTTGCAAAGACATTTACGCCGTTGTCACTCATGCGCTGTTTTGCGACGATGCTTACGCCCATATCCTTAAATCCGGCGTCAAAACCATCTGGAGTACCGACAGCATCGACCATCCGAGTTCCTGCATCAGCTTAGACAGACTGCTAGCCGACGCAATTAAGGCAATTACCTGATAAAGCGTTGACAGACACCAGGTCAGTTAATAGACTGGGCTTTTTTTACAGCAATGATAGCCAGCAAGCTTGCAGACCATTGTTTATCGATTTAACAACTTTAAAGAGGACTTCATTTATGCATATAAAAAACGGGCTAATTGCCACCTTATGCCTTGTATCTCCGTCGCTTTATGCGCATACCGGCGGCCATATCGACCACAGCTTAATCAGCGGTTTACTGCATCCTTTAACCGGTATCGACCACTTGTTGGTCTTAATGGCGGTGGGCTGGATTGCGGCTAAACAGGGCGGCAAAGCGGTGCTTACCTTTCCGGCTATTTTTCTGGCATTGATGGCGTCTGGAGCATTGTTTAATGTTTATGCGGTACAAATACCGTTTGTTGAAGCATTCATCGCTTTATCGTTGGTGGCCTTTGGCTTGTTGGTCACTATCAACCAAAAACAACGCGCTAAGATACTCTTTTTGGGCGTATCGTTTTTTGCCGTTTTCCACGGCTATGCCCATGCCGCAGAAATTCCAACCGATTCCAGCGCCTTGATGTATTTTTCTTCGTTAATGCTGATGAGTCTGGTTATTTGCCTGAGCGGCGGCTTATTAGGTCTAAGCACAGGCAAGCGTATGAACTACCTGTTTTCATTAGCCTGCTTAAGCAGCGGCTTGTATTATTTAGCCGCTGTTTAGTCAGTCTGCGAGGGTGGAAACAGGAATATTCGGACCGGGCAACATGCCCCGTCCGCCTTAGATCATATTGTGGGCGCGAATAAATTCGCGCCCACGGCATTCAACCCTAACTATTTTCGGCTTAACGTAAAGGCAATGCCCCACCTTACCCGATCTTAGCCTTTCAAAAACCGCATGGTCTCATGCTCAACATCCACTTTTATAGTATCCCCGGCAACAAAGTCGCCTGCCAGTATCTTTTGAGCCAACGGGTTTTCAAGCTGTTGCTGAATAGCCCGTTTCATCGGTCTGGCGCCGTAAACCGGATCAAAACCCGCCTCGCCTAACAGATCCAGCGCTTCTTCGGTAATTTCAAAGCCGATTTCTCGATCCAGCAAACGTTTACGCAAGTATTCGATTTGAATGCCGGAAATAGCGCGAATTTGTCCGCGACCCAAGGAATGAAACACCACCGCTTCATCAATCCGGTTGATGAATTCGGGACGGAACTTGGTGCTGACGATGTCCATGACCGCCGCTTTCATCACCGAATACAGCGCCTCGCCGGACAGCGATTGAATAATGTCCGAGCCCAGGTTGGAGGTCATCACGATGATGGTATTCCTGAAATCGACCGTCCGGCCCTGTCCGTCGGTCAATCGACCGTCGTCCAGCACCTGCAACAGGATATTGAATACGTCGGGATGGGCTTTTTCGATTTCGTCCAGCAAGATGACCGAATACGGTTTGCGCCTGACCAGTTCGGTCAGGTAGCCGCCTTCTTCATAACCGACATAACCCGGAGGCGCGCCGATCAGACGCGCCACCGAATGTTTTTCCATAAACTCGGACATATCGATGCGCACCATCGCATCGGGCGTGTCGAACATGAACTCGGCCAGCGCCTTGCACAGCTCGGTCTTGCCGACGCCGGTCGGCCCCAGAAACAGGAACGAACCGTTGGGACGGTTGGGGTCGGATAATCCGGCTCTGGAACGGCGAATCGCATTGCTGACCGCTTTCAGCGCTTCTTCCTGACCGATCACCCGCTTGCTGAGTTGCTCTTCCATGCGCAACAACTTGTCGCGTTCGCCTTCCATCATTTTCGACACCGGAATGCCGGTCCATTTCGACACCACTTCGGCGATTTCTTCTTCGGTAACCTTGTTGCGCAACAAGGTCATTTTCTTTGTTTCAGCCGGTACCGCTGATTGCAATTGTTTTTCCAGTGCCGGAATAATGCCGTATTGCAACTCGGACATCTTCCCCAGATCACCGGCGCGGCTGGCCGCTTCCAGCTCGGTTCTGGCCTGTTCCAGCTTTTCCTTGATCGATGCCGAACCCTGTAACGAGGCTTTTTCCGCTTTCCAGATTTCTTCCAGATCGGAATATTCTTTTTCCAGATCGGCGATTTCTTCTTCCAGAATTTCCAGGCGTTTTTTGGACGCGGCATCTTTTTCTTTTTTAAGCGCTACCTGCTCGATTTTTAACTGAATCAAACGCCGATACAGCTTGTCCATTTCCTCCGGTTTGGAATCGATTTCCATACGGATACGGCTGGCCGCTTCATCAATCAGATCAATGGCCTTATCCGGCAACTGCCGGTCGGCGATGTAACGGTAGGACAAATTCGCTGCCGCAATAATGGCCGGGTCAGTAATATCGACGCCATGATGCACCTCGTACTTTTCCTTCAAGCCGCGCAGGATAGCGATAGTGTCTTCAACCGACGGCTCATCGACCAACACCTTTTGGAAACGGCGCTCCAGGGCCGCATCTTTTTCGACATATTTGCGGTATTCATCCAGCGTGGTGGCACCCACGCAATGCAATTCGCCGCGCGCCAGCGCCGGTTTCAGCATATTACCAGCATCCATTGCGCCTTCGGCCTTGCCGGCGCCGACCATGGTATGCAGCTCGTCGATAAACAAGATCACCTGCCCTTCCTGTTTGGCAAGATCGTTTAACACCGCTTTCAGACGCTCTTCAAATTCGCCGCGAAACTTGGCTCCGGCAATCAGCGCCGCCATATCCAGCGCCAGTACCTGCTTGCCCTTGATGCCTTCCGGCACTTCGCCGTTGACGATACGCTGCGCCAAGCCTTCAACAATCGCGGTCTTGCCGACGCCCGGCTCACCGATCAGCACCGGATTGTTTTTGGTGCGCCGCTGTAAAACCTGAATCGTCCGGCGGATCTCGTCATCCCGCCCGATCACCGGGTCAAGCTTGCCTTGCTCTGCGCGCTCGGTCAGGTTAATGGTGTATTTTTTCAAGGCTTGGCGCTGCTCTTCGGCATTGGGATCATCGACCGGCTGACCGCCGCGCATCGCATCAATGGCTTTTTCCACCGCCGGTTTAGTGATTCCGATTTTTTTAAACAGGTCCTGAAGCAGGCCTTTTTCTTCAAAAGCCGCCAACAAAAACAGCTCACTGGAGATGAATGTGTCATTGCGCTTTTGCGCCAATTTATCGGTTAAATTCAGCAGTCGTGATAATTCATTGGAAAGCTGCACGTCGCCGCCGGAACCGCTAACCGTTGCAATACGGCCCAGCTCCCTGACCAGCTCGGTACGCAGCAACTGCGTGTTGATGCCCATCTGGGCCAGCAGCGGCCTGATGCTGCCGCCCTGCTGATCCAGCAAGGCCAGCATCAGATGGGTCGGCTCGATGAACTGATGGTCTTTGCCCAAGGCCATACTCTGTGCATCCGCCAATGCCGTTTGAAATAGGCTGGTTAATTTGTCCATACGCATAATAGTTGCCTCATCTGTGAGTTTTTTAAGATATGACTAGCATGGGGGATAATGCGATTGTTTTCAAGCCGGACGGCTTGGACAGAGCAAATGCGGGGAGTCGCTATTTTTGCGACAGCTTTTATGGGCATCCCTACCCAACAAGCGGCAAAAATCACGCGACCGCTGATGCCTGCGGCTGCCCCAGCCGTCCTGGTCACTCGATCGCTACCCAACAAGGGGTAGCTCACATGCTCTCCAATGACTCGACGCGATGTCGGAAAGCCTGTATTTTCACTACGCAAAAAGACGCTTCGTGAAAACACATGCACTATCGCTTCTGGGGACTACTCGACTCCTGTCTCGCAGCGAACGAATCATTAGGCAGGGTTAAGATCAGTCTTATGTAGGCTACATAACCACCCTTGCGGAGGCACTCTGCGACTAATGACAAATCCGCTTAGCCGGAAAATGACAACTGAATCGACTGCCCTTGCCCAATTCACTGGTAATGTTTAACTTGGCATCGTGCCGCATCAGCACATGCTTGACGATAGCCAAGCCTAGCCCGGTGCCGCCCACTTTCTTGATACGCTTGACTTCAGACCGGTAAAATCGTTCGGTAACACGGGGAATATCGGCAGCCGCAATGCCTTCGCCCTGATCCTCGACATCCAGCACGATGCTATCGTTGGACCGATACCAGCGCACTTTTACCACGGAATCCTCCGGCGAATATTTAAGCGCATTGCCCAACAGATTGGTAAAGGCACTACGCAATTCCTGCTCATCACCCATTATATTCACGTCGCTTTCCAGGCTTAATTCGATCCGGGCTTCGATCCGCTTAGGGAGATTGCCTACAGGATGCAGGTAAGGGGCGTGAACAGGAGCGGAAGCTTTGCCATGTATCGTCTCCGCTTCCTTGCAAATCTGACTTAATAAAGCCGGGACATTAATGCACTCGGTTTTCTTTTGCTGAGTTTCCAGTCGGGTCAGCAACAGCAAATCATCGACCAGATGCTGCATGCGCTCGGTCTGTCCCTGCATTTGCTGAAACGAGGTGGTCAATAACGCTGACTCGCCATCATCCATGTCCTGCAACGTTTCCAGATAGCCTTTCAATACGGTTAAAGGCGTTCTGAGTTCATGCGACACATTAGCGACAAAATCCTTGCGCATCCTTTCCATTTTTTTCAGCTGGGTAACGTCCTGGGCCAATAATAGACGCAAGCCTGCGCCATAAGCGATAATCCGCACCGCCAGTGTGATCCGATTGTTTACCGGAGAGGGTAATATGACCGGCTCGCTATAATTTCCGGATTTAAGATAGCGGATAAATTCCGGGAAACGAATAAGATTGGGAATGCGTTGGCCTTTATCCGATTGCTGCAAGCCGAAAACTTCTCTGGCCGCTTTATTCGCCCATTCAATCTCGTCGTTGGCGCCCAAAACGACTGCCGCATCCGGTAACGCTTCGGTGGACTGGCGAAACTGGTCAACCATTTTTCCCAGTTTCTTTTTGCGTTTTTTTTCGTTCTTTTTAATGCGGTAGACATGGTAATAAATCTCTTCCCAAACGCCGGATGTCTTGGGATATTTGGCCCTGCCCCCTGTTCGTATCCATCTTTCAAAGCGATTAATCTGGTACAGTTGGCGCATTAACATGCCCAGCGTCAACACCAGCGCCAAAGGCATAAACAGCCCGGTCATGCCACCCACTACCGATACCGCTAAAAACAGCAGCAATCCGGTAATGAGTTCTTTTTGCCAAACGTCCATTATCGATTACAACCCATGGGCAGATATATCGCCTAAAACGCCTACTTTGGGTGTTTCTGCAATCTCTGCTTTCACCGCATCCATGCAGATCATGTAGAAACAGTTGGCGAATTCGCCACGGAAAACCGGTAGCCAAAGCCGCGCACGGTTTGTACTAGCTCTTCCCGCCCATATTCCGCCAGAATTTTCCGTAACCGCCGTATATGTACGTCAACGGTTCGTTCTTCGATGTAGACGCTACGCCCCCAGACCTGATCCAGTAATTGGGTGCGATTGAAGACTTTATCGGGGTGGGTCATAAAAAACTGCATTAAACGGAATTCGGTCGGACTCACATCCAGTTGTTTATCGCCGATACTGAGCCGGTGCTGTTCGGTATCAAGAGCCAGATCGCCCGCAGTGATTTGCGCCAGATCATTTATTTTTCCGCTACGGCGTAAAACTGCGCGAATACGGGCCACCAGCTCTTTGGGTGAAAAGGGTTTGGTCATATAATCGTCTGCGCCGATTTCCAAGCCTTTAACCTTATCTTCTTCCTCGCCTCGCGCGGTCAGTAAAATAATAGGCAGCCCCCGATACATGGGATCTTTTTTTAAGCGTCTGGCCCATTCGACACCGCTGACTCCCGGCAACATCCAGTCCAACAAAATCAAGTCAGGCAAGGCATCATCCAGGACTTTTTGCGCGTCTTCCGCATCCGCTGCCGCAATCGACCTGAAGCCGGCCTGCTCAAGCACCATCATCAACATCTCCCTGATGGCATCTTCATCTTCAACAACGAGAATATTTAAACTAGACATATATCAAATAGCATAATAATAAACGAGGTATTTTAACAAACCACATGTTACCCTTTTATGACAAAAAGGATTTGCTTATTGTCATGACGAAGTTAAGACCTTCCCTGTAAAAAAGGTTCAAATGAATTCCAATACTCAACTATTACGGGTATCATTTGATCCCCTTATATCTACGTAATAATACTAACTTATTGATAACCGTAGCTTAATCCGCCAACCTCAGCCGCAGAGCTTCGACCTATCATGATTGCAATTTTACGCCGATATAGCTGCATAACGCTGTTGCTGATGTTCAATTCTTCTACTTTTGCTGACGCGCCGCCCTTGGAAGCCCTAGCGGACAACGCCAAGACGACCGCCCAAGTATCTAAAATCGATTCCGCGTCTCAAGAAACAACTATCCCAAAAAAGTGGCAATTATTGTTGAGTTTCCCGTTACTTGTCGGCTGGAATAAACAGGCCGATGACATTTATAAACCCAACTTCAGCACACACAGTAAATCTAACGCGACCAAATATGTGATTGGCATCCATCCCTTGCATAATCCCAAACGGCTGTTTGAAGTTTACGGCCCCATTGTCGATTTTCTTAACGTAAACATACCCGAAGCAGATTTTACCCTGGAAGCATCGCGCAATTATGAGGAGTTTGACAAAAAACTCTACAGCGGACACTTTGATTTTGCAATGCCCAATCCTTATCAAACCGTCAACGCCCTTAAACATGGCTATCGCGTATTTGGCAAGATGGCCGATGACGATGATTTTCGCGGCATTATTCTGGTACGTCGCGATAGCGGCATTAACGCCGTCGCCGACCTCAAGGGCAAAGCAGTATCCTATCCTGCCCCGACTGCGCTGGCTGCGACCATGATGCCCCAGTATTATCTGCATACCCACGGCATTGATATTAACCACGACATCGAAAACCGCTACGTCGGTTCCCAGGAATCATCGATCATCAACGTGTTGCGTGGACATGTCGCGGCGGCCGCAACTTGGCCGGTGCCATGGAAAACATTCAGCAAGGAAAATCCCCAACTAGCCAGCCAACTTGAGGTTAAATGGCAAACCGAGCCGCTACAGAACAACGGCTGGGTGGTGCGTACAGACCTGCCGACGCAGGTGGCAGACAAGTTTGCTACACTGCTGTTTAATCTCGACCAACATCAGCAAGGCCGGGAAATGTTAGCCCGGATTCCGGTTACTCGTTTTGAACCGGCTAATGATGCCAGTTACGAAGCTGCGCAGGCATTTATTGCGGCCTTTATAAAAACAGTGCGGCCTTTAGAATAAATGAATCATCATGAAGCAAAGCGAAACGGGCTTTTTTTAGCGGCTCCATTCGGCGTCAATTAGCATGGTCTTTTG
Organism: Methylobacter svalbardensis; assembly: GCF_037671525.1. NCBI lineage: Bacteria > Pseudomonadati > Pseudomonadota > Gammaproteobacteria > Methylococcales > Methylococcaceae > Methylobacter > Methylobacter svalbardensis. Next base: position 33,999 of record NZ_JAWPOH010000008.1, on the reverse strand, counting down.
GCAGTGTTGCACTGATCATAATGGTAGGACTTGCCGGCCTTTTATATGACCGACAACGCAATTTTCTTTATAGCGCCGCATTGCAGCAAAGTAAATCGCTCACTATGTCGCTGGCCAGCAGCAGCACATCATGGGTATTAGCCAATGATATTGCCGGACTAAAGGAAGTATTACAGGGCTTTGTCGGCTTGCCCGATATCGAACGGGCATATGTCCTATCGTTGAACGGCGAAGTACTGAGTTCCACACGGCCTGACGAAGCCGGGCTGTTCGTTACCGACGCGCAAAGTCAAAAGCTGTTAAGTTCCCCGCCAACAACTCAAGTGCTGCTTGCCAATACCCATCAAATTGATGTTGCAACACCGGTGATGGCCGGACTGCGCCATGTGGGATGGGCGCGGATGGAAATGACCATGAACGGGGTCAATGCCAATCTTCGTTCCGTTGTGGTCATGGGCATCAATTTTATCGTGTTTGCGGCGCTGACCGTATGGATTGCCGCAATATTATTAGCGAGAAAACTCACAAGACGATTGCATCACCTGATGCGGGTAGCCGCCGAGGTCGAGGGAGGAAACCTTGAGGTACGTGCGCATCTTTCCGGCGATGATGAGGTTGGCATACTGGCACAGGAATTTAATCAAATGCTGGATGCACTGTCCAATTCCGAACGGCAACGAGAGCGAATCAACCAGCTGTACGCGGCGTGGACCGAGAGCGCCGACATTATTGTGCGCGAATCGGACGAGATAAAGCTACTGAACCAGGTATGCCGGATTATAGCCAATCATGTCGCCTTTAAGCTGGTCTGGGTAGGCATGACCGATCCGGATGGCTGGGTGCGTAAAGTAGCCAGTAGTCATTCCGATTCTATCTACCTTCGCAATATCAAAGTTTCGGCGGAGGAAACATTACCTGAAGGGCGCGGACCGATGGGAATGACAATCCGGGAAGGTGTGCCGAAAATTTTCAACAACTTTCTTAATGAATCCAATACCCTGCCCTGGCAACCCGCAGCCGCTGCAGAAAACATTAACGCGGCCGCCGCATTCCCGTTGATGCGCGACGGCCGCTGTATTGGAGCTATTGCCGTCTACTCAGATGAACAGAACTACTTTACTCCCGACCTGATTGCCCTGATGCGCGGACTGACTGACGATCTTTCCTATGCGCTGGATAATTTCGACAGCGAAAAGCGGCGACTCAAAGCCGAGCACGAGCTGCGCATTGCCGCGGCAGCGTTTGAATCCCAGGAAGGCATACTGGTCACCGATGCCAACAATAATATCTTACGCGTCAACAAGTCGTTTACCGCACTAACCGGTTACAGTGCTAATGAAGTTATCGGTAAATCGACCGGCATACTCAAATCCGGTCGGCACGATAGTGAATTCTATACAGCCATGTGGGCAAGTATCAATCATAATAAATACTGGCAAGGCGAAATCTGGAATAAAAGAAAAAATGGTGAAATCTATCCTGAATGGCTGTGCATAACCGCTATTTCTAACCCTGAAGGCCTGATTACCAATTATGTCGGCACCTTCACCGACATCAGCCAACGCAAGGCTGATGAACAACGCATCAGAGACCTGGCTTACTACGATTCCCTGACTAAACTCCCTAACCGCACCTTACTGTTTGATCGGCTCGATCTGGCGCTCAACGCCAGCCATCGTAACAAGACTCACGGCGCGTTAATGTTCCTTGACCTTGATAATTTTAAAACGCTTAACGATACGCTCGGACATGACCGGGGCGATCAATTGCTGATTGAAGTAGGGCAACGCTTGCAAAACTGTGTCCGGGAAGTCGACACCGTAGCCCGCCTTGGCGGTGATGAGTTTGTGATCATGCTGGAGTTTCTCGATGAACAGGAGATTGAGGCGGCCATCCAGGCCCACGCAGTTGCCGAAAAAATTCGCAGTAATTTAGCTGAATTCTATCTACTGAAAAACAATCTCGATCGCGTCGGTTCCCTCGGCAACCGCTCCATGCGTTGCTCTACCTCCTGCATCCCTGCAGTCGTACCGACTGCGACACTTCTGACCTCCACGGATGGAGGAAATGCCGAAGACTGCCGGGAGCAGTCGCGGCCGCCATCCCTGGCAGTCGATCGCGTCGGTTCCCTACCGACTGCGACACTTCCGCCATCCCTGGCAGTCGACAATAAGCACCAGCCTGTTGTCGTACACTATTCCACGGGCAGTATCGGTTTTGTGCTGTTCTTTGCCCACGAAGTCAGCAGCGAAGAACTGCTTAAACGTGCCGACCTAGCCATGTATCAGGCCAAACAAGCGGGGCGGAATGTGATACGTGCTTTTGCCCCTGAAATGCAAGAGGCTTTAAATTTACGGGCAGCTTTGGAAACCGATTTACGCAATGCGCTGGACCGCAACGAATTGAGCTTACATTATCAGGTACAGGTCGACGCATCTGGACAGCCGGTTGGTGCGGAAGCCTTGCTACGCTGGAATCAGGCCGAGCGCGGCATGATTTCTCCTGCCGAATTCATTCCGCTTGCCGAAGAAACCGGCCTGATTCTGCCTATCGGTCAGTGGATATTGAGACAAGGCTGCAAAACCTTAGTTGACTGGACTCACTACCCGGAAACCTGCGAACTGAAGTTGGCAGTCAATATCAGCGGTCGACAACTCAATCAGCCTGATTTTGTAGAGCAAGTGCGTACAATACTACTAGAAAGCGGCGCTAACCCTGCCCTGCTCAAATTGGAAATTACCGAGTCCGTCATTCTGGATAATGTCGAAGACACCATTGCTAAAATGCATGCTGTCAGGGACCTGGGAGTCAGTTTTTCGATGGATGATTTCGGTACCGGTTACTCCTCGCTGTCTTATCTGCAAAAATTACCCTTGGCGCAGCTGAAAATAGACCAATCATTCGTCAAGAATATGACCGTTAACAACCATGATTCAGCTATCATCCGAACCATTCTGGCACTGGGAAAAAATCTTGACCTTAATATTATTGCCGAAGGCGTAGAAACGGAGATTCAACGCGAACATCTGACAAATTACGGATGCCTGGCATTTCAAGGGTATCTGTTTGGCAGACCGGTTCCTGCGGAACAATTCAAGCAGAGTCTGTTGGCTGGACAGACGGAATCACCGTTATCGTAGTGCGTAGCCGAATTGGAACGGCAGGGTGTTGATTTCAGGGAATGTCATTTGTTTTTACCATGAAAGGCTTGAAGAATTTACCGTATTAACTTCCTGCGTTTTCTATAGAGATGATTTTATCAAACAACACTTTTTAGTCCTTGCTTTAATAGCTTTACAGTAAAATTGCTTAGAAATCCTTATTCGACAAATCGCCAAATTCTCTTTCCTTCATTATCTTCATGTCCTTCATGGTAATAAAAACAAGCTATAAACTGGATAAAGGATCAATGAGACATGGTTACGCATCAGCATCACTAGGTATTTTAACCTATTGAAATATCACCAAATACACCTAGAATGGCAGCTGTTATTCTTCCATCAATAACAATCTTTTTATTTTTTCAGAACGTTGATTGTACATACAATTAACCCTTAACCCCCATCAATCTAACCAAGGTGATCCCGATGAAACATCTCTATAAATCAACTGCTGTGCTATTACTGTTGCTGCCCATAAGCATGATGAGTTCCGCCGCAGATCCGAAAAAAGCCGATATGCCAATGAAAGAAATGGGCATGCATCAAGGAATGGAAATGGGCATGATGAGCGGCATGACCGAAGAACAAAAAAATGAAAATATGCGCTCCATGCAGGAACACATGTTGATGATGCATGACCTCTCAAATCAGATTTTGTCAGAAAAAGACGCCACCAAAAAAGAAGCGTTAAAAAATCAGCAATTGGAGCTCATGAAAGCGCACCACGCTCAAATGATGGAGCACCGCCAACAAAAGATGGAACAGCATCAACAAAAGAAACAAGAACTTAAAAAATAACCGGAGTGGATAACACTTAAGTTATCACTTTCAAGGCAGGAAAAACCTGAGCTGTCCAGCCGCTTATTCCCCGACTTTCTGCCGGGGAATCAGTGCAAAAGTCACCTCGCCGTTACCGTCAAAAAACGAAGGAGTCGATTATGGGCATGTTACAGGAATTCAACGAATTCGCCATCAAGGGTAATGCTATAGACATGGCCGTGGGCATCATTGTCGGCGCCGCGTTCGGCAAAATTATTTCATCCCTGGTTGCCGATGTGTTTATGCCCCCGATTGGCGTATTAATCGGCGGCGTAGACTTTACCAAGCTGGCATATACCCTAAAAGAAGGCGCTGAAAACGCGCCTGCCGTGACTCTTAATTACGGCAATTTTATTCAAAGCATGGTTGATTTTACGATTATTGCCTTCGTTATTTTCATGGCCATAAAGTTCCTCAACAGCCTCAAGAAAAAAGAAGTTGCGGCTCCCACAGTAGTTCCAGAACCTTCCAAGGAAGAGCTATTATTGACCGAAATTCGAGATTTACTCAAAGACAGAAAATTATAGTTACCTCTGCCGGATGGGGCATGTTGCCCCATCCGAAATGAAATTACAGCGTCTTCAAATTCAGTTGATGTCTAAATATAAGCGCGCTGGGAGTGCAAGCTTTGCTTGCCAGAGCAGGCGAAGTCTGCACACCAGCGACAATATTATGTTGATGGCTAACCAACATTGAAACCGCTGCAAATAACTCATGCCTTTTACACAATGGTCGACCGGCCGGTCGACCCTACAATTTATCTTAAACTTCCATATTGTGTGCAATGCCGTGCAAGGTGCAGACCAGCAATACACCCATAGCAATCAAGCTGATCTGTTGCAACGATGTCTTCATATCGGTCTTTTTATGCAATGACGGGATCAAGTCGGCTACCGCGATATAAATAAAGCTTGAGGCCGCCAACGCCAGAAAATACGGCAAACTATCGTGCAAATCTTCCAACCCGAAATACGCCAACACGCCTCCCAAAACCGTGGTTAAACTGGCGAGCATATTGTAAAAAAGTGCTTTCTTTTTGGAATAACCGCTGTGCAGTAAAATCGCAAAATCACCCACTTCCTGCGGAATTTCGTGCGCGGCAACGGCCAGACTGGTGACTATGCCCAATTGCACGTCGGTCAAAAACGCTGCCGCGATTAAAACCCCATCGACAAAATTATGGATACCGTCACCCAAAATAATCAACGCGCCGGCTGACTTAGCCGTGCCATGACTGTGACCATGCCCGTGATCGTGATCGTGATCGTCTTCATCGCCATGTGCCTCACAACTGCCGGAATGGCAATGCCGCCAAATCAGTAATTTTTCCAACACAAAAAAACCGAGTATGCCCGCTAAAATTGTCCCGGATAAGGCTTGAAACTGCTCAGGTTTAACTTGCTCAAATGCCTCGGGAATTAACCCCCAAAAAGCGACCGCCAATAAGGCGCCAATCGCAAAGCTGATTCCGTGCGGCAACACCGCATTCCTGAGATGATCAGGCAACAACAAGAAAACTGCAGCTGCCATAACGCTTAATACGCCGCCAACCGCTGTAAAGATGATAATTAATAGCAATAAATCCACTAGCTTATGCTCTCCAAATTAGCGTAGCCATACGCCCTGTTTCTTTATCCCTACGATAGGAATAAAAACGCTCCTGTTCGGTGACCGTACAAAAACCGCCGCCGTAAACTTTATCTATACCCAACAGACCCAGATCGATTCGGGCCAGTTGATAAATATCTGCCAGCCACTTGCCGTTGCTTTGCGGTTTAAAAGCCGGAATGAATACTGCCGATTTTGCCAAAAAAGCATCCCTGACTTCAGCGCCAACTTCAAAACAGTCCGGGCCGATTGCAGGGCCCAGCCAAACCAGTAAATCGCTCTGTTGCATTGCACTGACAGTATTGCTAATCACTCCTGTCAGCAAGCCGCGCCACCCTGCATGAATGGCGGCCACTTGGCTTCCGTCAGTCGAACAAACCAACAACGGCAAACAGTCCGCCGTCATCACCGCACAGACAATTCCGGACTCGGAGGTATAACTGGCATCGGCTTGTTGCAAGGGTTCGGATGTTACCGCCTGCACTGCCCGATGACTGTGGATTTGATCCAGCCAAACCGGATCGCCAGGCAATCCCAACAAGCCCTTAATAATCTGCCGGTTTTGCGTGACAAGATCAGCATCATCGCCCACATGCATGGCCGGATTAAGGCTACCGTATACGCCGCCACTCACCCCGCCGACACGCAAGGTAGTCGCCGCGTGAATATTTGCCGGCGCAGGCCAATCAGGGGTCAGCCAGTGCTTAATCCCGCTCATTTTTCGCCAAGGCGTCCAGCAGTCGGGTCATATCCTCGGGCAACGGTTGCTCCCACTCGACATATTCATCGGTAACGGGATGCTGTAAACCCAATTTTGCCGCATGCAAGGCCTGCCGCTTGAAGCTGCGCAATTCTTTTTCCAGCTGTTCACTGCAATCCGGCGGCATTTGAAAGCGCCCGCCGTAAACCTGATCACCCAGCAACGGAAAACGGATATACGCCATATGAACCCGGATCTGATGGGTACGACCGGTTTCCAGCTTAACCTGAACCAGCGTATGGCGAGTAAAACGCTGACCGACCCGGTAATGGGTCACGGCATGCTTGCCATTCTCCCTGACCGTATAGCGTTTGCGATCGGCAGGATCCCTGCCGATCGGCTCATCCACCGTACCTCCGGCGGTCATACGGCCTCGGGTAATCGCCTGATATTCTCGCGTAATTGTCCTGTCCTGTAGCTGCTGCGTCAGACTGTTATGGGCTTGCAAGGTTTTTGCAATCATCAACAGCCCGGTGGTGTCCTTATCAATCCTGTGCACGATACCGCCCCTGGGCAAGGTTTCCAGATGCGCATCATGATTCAGCAGGGCATTTAACAGCGTACCGTTCCAGTTTCCCACCGCAGGATGTACCACCAAGCCTGCCGGTTTATTGACAATGAGCAGACTGTCATCTTCAAAAACAATTTCCAATGGAATTGGTTCCGGTGCAGCGGTTATCACTATTTCCGCCTCGGCATCCAGTTCTATCGTTTCTCCTCCAACCAGTTTGTCTTTTGCCTTGAGTGTCAGTCCATTGACCTGCACCCGACCGGCTTTAACCCAAGTTTGCAGTTTGCTGCGTGAATAATCGGCAAATAGTTCCGCCAGCACCTGATCTAAGCGCATACCAGCCATTTCAAATGGCACTTCTTCCGTCAATCTTGTCATAACAAGTTCTTCTGATTAACCCATTGTTAAGTTATACTCGCGGGACACTTCCAGCCATTTTCAAGTATCGCAGTTATTTCCAGCGAGAAAACCCACAATATTACAACGTGTCGTTAACACTATGCGATTAATTTTAATTAAATTTTTATTTATCTGTTGTTTAGGCCTGTCTCTTCAAGGTTGTGAGACGCTTAAAAGCCTCGGCCTCGGCAGCAGTGATTCCGAAACCGAAGACGAATACGCCGGCTGGAATGCCGAAAAATTCCGCGACCAGGCCAAGACGGCGCTGGATAGCGGCAATTATGACAAAGCCATCAAGCTCTACGAAGCGCTTGAAACGCGCTATCCATTCGGCGATGAATCCGCTCAAACCCAGCTGGATATTGCTTACGCTTATTATAAAAATAGTGATCCTGAGGCCGCAATCGCCGCCGCAGACCGTTTTATCAAAATCAACCCACGCAGCTCCAGCGTCGATTATGCTTACTATTTAAAAGGCCTGGCTAATTACAATCGCGGCATTGGCTTTATCGATCGCTTCCTGCCCACCGATACTTCGCAACGCGACCCTGGGACAGCGCGTGATGCTTATGACAATTTTTCCGAACTGCAGCGCAGATTCCCAAACAGCAAATATGTAGCCGATGCCCAGCTACGCATGATTGCGCTTAAAAACAATCTGGCGATGTATGAAGTCCACGTCGCCCGTTTTTACATGAAGCGCAAGGCGTATATTGCCGCCATCAACAGGGCGTCTACCGTCGTTGACAAATACCAGCGCACGCCGGCAGTCCCTTATGCCTTGCAAATCATGCAGGAGGCGTACACTAAACTTGAACTGCCGGATCTTGCCAAAGATACTGCCCGGGTCTATGAGCTAAACTATCCGAATGGCCCGCCGGTGCCTGAACATAAAGACGCAACATTTTCGCATAAGGTTTGGGATTTTATCGGCTTGGAAAAGTAGTAGAGCTGTCCACGAAAATCACGAAAAGGCTTTACCCTAACCCTCAAAAAAATCCAGCTCTCCTGAGCGTGGACGAAGGGGCTCAGCGAACTGGATTAGAAATGCTTAACTACTGTTCCCATTAAAACAGAAAGTGCTTTCCGAATCGCGCAACCTACGCTACCCCAATTTTTCAATCTTTTTTTCGTGCCTTTCGTGTTTTTCGTGGACAAAGAGCAACGCAAGCTCAATACAAATCCACCGGGTCGACATCCAGCGACCAGCGTACTTTGTTTGCCTGCTTAAGTTTTTCAATTTTCGGCATCAGCACATTGAGCAACGCATGTAACTCCGGTCGCTTGCTGCTCTGAAACAGCAACTGATAGCGATAAAGCCCCGCACGCCTGGCCATCGGAGCCGCAACCGGCCCCAAAATATGGGTATGTCCCTTGCTGTGCTCCTGCGCCAACTTTACAACCGCATTCAGAAACAGCTTCGGCATCTCGGCATCTGCGGCCTGCACTCTTAATAAGGCCTGATAACTGAACGGCGGCAATGACGCATCCTTGCGCTCCGCCAACGCGGTTCTGGCAAAACAGCTGTAACCCTGAGAGATCAGCGTTGTTAATAGAGGATGCTCCGGCTGCCGGGTTTGCATGATGACTCTTCCGGGTTTTTCCGCACGACCGGCACGACCTGAGACCTGGACGATCATTTGCGCCAGTTTCTCGGGCGCATGAAAATCAATGCTAAATAGACCGCTGTCCACATCCAGTATCGCCACCAAGGTCACATTGGGAAAATGATGGCCCTTCGCCAGCATTTGCGTACCCAGAATAATATCTACTTCACCCTGATTGATTCGCTGCAAATAATTTTCCAATGCGCCTTTGCGCTGAGTGGAATCGCGATCCAGGCGAACAATCGTTTTATCGGCAAATAATTCCGCCAGCACTTTTTCCACGCGCTCGGTACCCAATCCCAACGGCGTCAACTCCCCTGTCTTACAGGCAGGACACTCCCTGATCAACCGCTGCTCCTGTCCGCAATGATGACAACGCAACGTCCCTTCATCCTGATGAATCACCAGATTGGCGTCGCAGCGCCGACAACGTGCAACCCAGCCACAACCATGACAGATCAAGGTGGGCGCAAAACCTCGCCGGTTTAGAAATAACAGGACCTGTTCGTTCTTTGCCAGGGTTTTACGCATCTCGGCAACCAGCGCTTCGGATAGACCTTCCTGCATCCTCTTGTTTCTGATGTCCAATAGCTGCAACACCGGCGCTGTGGCATTCCCTGCCCTTTCCGGCAGATGCAGCAAGCGGTAACGTTTATTATCGACATTATGCAGACTTTCCAACGCAGGCGTTGCCGAACCCAGCAATACCGGAATATTTAACAGCTTGCCGCGCACCACCGCCACATCGCGGGCCGAAAAACGAAAACCTTCCTGTTGCTTGAACGAGGCATCATGCTCTTCATCGAGAATAATCAGGCCGGGATTTTTTAGCGGCGTAAACAGCGCAGACCGGGTGCCCAACAAAATCGAACATTCACCCCGCTGCATGTTAAGCCAAGCGACAGCCCGCTGCCGGTCGGTCAATTTGGAATGGGAAATGGCAATGCTGACGGTAAAGCGCTGCCGGAACCGGTCTTCAAGCTGGGGCGTCAGGGTGATTTCCGGCAACAACACCAAAACCTGCTGCCCCCGTTCCAACACGGTACGGATAATCTGCATATACACTTCGGTTTTGCCGCTGCCGGTCACTCCCTCCAGTAAGAAAACGCCAAACTGTCCCAGACTGCCGCAGACCACATCTATCGCCGCTTGCTGCTGCGGATTACAGTGCAGAGCACCATTCCTGATGATCGGCTCCCGGCTATCAATCCCGAACTCTGCTGCGGCAAGCTGTAGTAACTGCTTGCCCATCAGCTGCTTTACAGCGCTGCGCCAGTTTTGATTCCATGCGGAAAGCTCCGCTTCGGACAAGCTGTGGGGGTGGGCTTGAAACTTTTCCAGTACGCTTTTTTGTTTGGGCGATCGCTTCAACTGCTCGCCAGCAAGCGCCTTACCAAGCTCGGTCAAGGCATAGCGTTTTTCTGTTTGAATAACCGCCGATTTGCCTTGGCGTAGCGCCACAGGAAATGCAGCGCTGAAAACTTCGCCCAACGGATGATGGTAATAACGACTGGCCCAATGCAGCAAAGCCAAGTCTTTTGTTGATAACAGTGGCTTTTCGTCCAGAATTCGTTCGACGCGTTTTAATTTACCGATGGCTATATCGCTATGCTGAGCGCACTCGACCAGAAAGGCGATTTTTTTAGCGTTGCCAAAAGGCACTTCCAGACGAATACCCGGTTTGATAGCCGTCATCTCGATATTATCTGGTGCCAGATAATCGAATAATCGATAAACAGGCAATGCAATAGCAACCCTGAAAATCAACTCGCTCCCACTTTGCAACTTAGCCATTATATTTGAATTATTTTTGATATTTTAAGACTAAGTGATTATACGTATTCAACAATTTGAGTTAGCCACAGAAGCTGTGGATAACTTTGTGGACAAGTGGTTTTTAACAACGCTTACTGGCGGTTTTTATTACACTTTTGTTACATTGAGTTATTTTTACACATTAATTAATTTTCCTTTACTTTCAACTGCTTATTATTTTTATATAAAAAATATCAACAGCTCTATCGACTCTATTTTAACTTGACTTACCGTAAATCCACATTGTGGATTAGCCGCGCCAAGTTGGGCGGCTTCTTTTCGCAATCCAACACCTTGGCACACCAAGCTACTGAGACTGTGAAAGAATGAATAAATACGGCATAAAAAGTAATATTAACCATGAAGCTCATGAAGAACATGAAGAAAAGGCTAAATCAATCAATGCATTAAATCTTCATGCTCTTCATGTACTTCATGGTTATTTCTTCTATATTCGAATACTTTCACAGTCTCTACTGCTCAGAGACTGTGAAAGTATTATCCATCTCGAGCTGAAAAAATTATTTACCACAGAGAACACGAAAGACACGGAGAAAATAGCAGCATTAATTCAATGCATTAAAAACTTCGTGCTCTTCGTGGTTATTTCTTAGATCTAGGCTGAAAACGAATTTTTCGCCACCTCTGAGTAGTTTAAATTTTATTGCGGTTTGATAAACTTAATCGTCATCCTATCGCTTTCGCCGATAGCCAAATATTTTTTTCTATCCTTATCCTTGAGCCTTAAAGCAGGGGGCAAAGTCCAGACGCCTTCCGAATAGTCCTTGGTGTCCTTACTATTGGCATTGATTTCGGATTTATCCAGAAACTCAAAGCCCGCATTTCTTGCCAGCGCAATCACATAGTCCTCGGTGACGTAGCCGGATTCGGCCTTGGTATCCTGCTGTTTTAACGTTGAATTTCTATGCTCCACGACGCCTAAAATCCCACCGGGCTTTAATGCCTTGTACATCGCATTAAATACCGCTGCGGCCTGATCGTTTTTCATCCAGTTATGCACATTACGAAACGTTAAAACCCTGTCGGCCGAGCCATCGGGAGCTATCTGCAAAAACTTAGGCGGCTGTAATACGCTTAACTCAACTTTGCCATAAACTTTCGGCTGCTTTTTTACCTTATTAACAAATTCATGCAGGTTCTTTTTAAAATAAGGTTCGTCGGCATCGGCTGAAAAATGCGCTGCATACAGTTTGCCGTGATTTTTTAGATAAGGCGCAAGAATTTCCGTGTACCAACCTTCGCCGGGCCAGACTTCGACGACTGTCATATTGTCCTTCACATCGAAAAATTCCAAGGTTTGCTGCGGATGGCGATATTTATCTCGCTGTTTATGAGCTACAGAGCGTTTCCCGTTAATCACCTGATGCAATGAGCCCGATTTTTCTACCGCCTGCGCCGATGAAAAACTGCTTGCCAGCAACAACGCCAATAAAATATTCTTCATGCTATTTATTCCAATGAGTAATTTTTGTAAGCGAGATAATTCGCGCCGATAGCAACGCTCCCGATGTTAGTTTCTTCATTTACCTGTTTGACCTATTCATAGCAAAAACTCATACCTTATAAACACTCTATTATCCCGCCTGTTTGTCATTCCAAATTTGCAGCAGGCTTAAGCTTGCCAGCATTAAAAAGGCCAGTAACGTCCAGGCAGGCATACTGAAACCCAACAGCGTCCAATCCACTTTGGCACAATCCCCGGTACCACTGAGCATTAACTTGACCGTTTCAAACAACGGGAAATTTTGCAGCACGTATTCCAGGCCGGGGCCGCATTCCGGCACCTTATCGGGCGGCAAATGCTGTATCCAGACATGCCGGATTGAAATCGCCGCACCGCACAAAGCCGTTACCGCGCCTGAAATAGCATAAGCGGTCACTCCGGTCCGCCCCGGATTATGAATGGCGGCGCTTAAAAAAACCAGACCGGTCAGCAAAATGGCGATGCGCTGGGAAATGCACAACGGACAAGGATCCAGACCGCCGACAAACTGGAAATAAGCGCCCATCGACAGCAGAAAAACACAACCGACGAAACCTAAAAAGAACCAAATTTTCGAATTAAATCTTAACAATTCCAACATAACCAACTGCCTTTTAAAAAAGTTTATTGTAACTATTCCACGCGCTGCGTCACTACCATTAAGCTAAGGATTTGGTTTATTGTGGGCGCGAATAGGCAACCCTAACTATAAAGTTTGGGCTGTCTATTCGCCCTTCACTTTAATTTTATTTAAACGTCCTATACATCCCATCCAGCACCAGCGAATTCGGGCTGACCATACCGATGACCTTGTTATTTTCAATGACCGGCGCCCTGACCAGATTGTAGTTGGCAAACAAGCGCGAACAATAGCGGATATCCATATCAGGCTGCACCGAGATCACCGGTTTGCTCATCACTTCGTAAACGTTGACCCGATCCGGCGCCCGATCTTTGGCCAGCACATGACGGGCAATATCGCCGCAATTGATCATGCCGTATTCATCGTCGTCATGGCGCTTATTGACAATAAGCACCGAGGTTTTAAGCTTTTTCATCTTTTTCAGCGCATCGTCTATGGTCGAAATGCCGTCTATGGTGCCGAAGTCGGTTTTCATTACATCCCTGACGCGAATGATAATACGTGGCTCAATCATATTTTTTATCCTCAAGTTCCTGGGTTAATTGTTCAACCTGATGCATGACACCGACGGCATCTTCAACATCAATTTGAATGGCGATGCCGGTACCGGGTTTGCTGTCGAATTGCCCAACCTTGGCGATGGTTTCCAGAATGTGCCGGCTCAGATGCTCTTCAACCAAGAACAGCAGTACATCACGCTGGGTCTCCAGCGTCAGGCCGAAAAAAGTTTTCGATTGTTTCATGCCTTCGCCGCGCGCATTGCTAACAACGGTTGCACCTTTAGCGCCGTTCTCGCGTGCGGTATCAAGCACCAGGTCGGTTTTGTCATCTTCGACAAAGGCGATAATTAATTTGAAATGCATAGTTTTCCTCAGGGTTTGGATGAAAGACTGCGTTTGTTAAGCCACTGTGCGATTTGCGCATAACCTAAAACGGCCATAATGGGACATAAACTGGCAAAGGCGATCAAGCCGAAGCCATCCAGTAACGGGTTACGACCGGGAACAGTAGAGGCCAGTCCCAAACCCAATGCGGTCACCAGCGGCACGGTGACCGTTGACGTGGTGACCCCGCCAGAATCATAGGCCAGACCAATAATCAGTTTAGGCGAAAACAGGGTTTGGACAATGACAATGATGTAACCAGTGAGAATAAAATAATAAAGCTCCATACCCGTCACAATTCGATAAGCGCCCAAGGCTATGCCGAAAGCGACGCCGAAGGACACTGCAATGCGCAAGCCCCATGCACGGACAGTGCCGCCGGAAATCTGTTCGGCTTTCATCGCCACCGCAAGCAACGAGGGCTCGGCCAAGGTGGTCGCAAAGCCGATACTGGCCGCAAAGATATACACCCAGTAATACGCTTGCCAGGCCACGTTCTGCTCAGCGGGGTCAATGCCCAGAAACTCCGGCGTAGTCAGCTGGTTTGCCATCAGCTTCCCCAACGGAAACAGCGCCATATCCAGGCCTTCCAGAAAAAACGCAATGCCGAGCAGAACATAGATAAAACCGATCAGCATTTTTTTCGGGTACGCCACCGGTTTGCGGATAACCAATACCTGAAAACCGATAATAACAGCGGCAATCGGCAAAATATCACGGCAGGTCGTCAGCAAAACCAACGCAAACTGGTTCATCCAATCAATCATATAATCATTCCGTAAGCCATCACAAAAATAATCGGCGTCAATGAGGCGAAGGCGATCAGTCCAAAGCCGTCAGTCATCGGATTGCGTCCTTTAATGGCGGTCGCCAAGCCAACGCCCAGCGCGGTCACCAGCGGAACGGTAATGGTCGAGGTGGTGACGCCGCCGGAATCGTAAGCGATGCCGATAATTTCAGGCGGCGCAAAAGGAGTCATCACAATGACTCCGCAATAACCGCCGATAATCAGGTAATACAAAGGCCAGCCCCGGATAATTCTTAATACGCCGATCAAAATAGCAAAGCCGACCGACAACGCCACAGTAAAGCGCAGTCCCAACGCATAATTATTGATCGCCTCCTCGCTGGATTCGATAATGTTGGCCTTACCGGCAATATTGGCCGCTTCCTTAGCGACGGCGATCAGCGCGGGTTCCGCCACCGTAGTGCCAAAACCCAAACAAAAAGAAAAAAGCAGCAGCCAGAATAAACTGCCTTTCCGGGCAAAGGCATAAGCCATCGACTCGCCAATCGGGAACAGGCTTTGCTCAAGCCCCTGAATAAACAGGGTAAGACCGAGAACCACGAAAAGAGTACCGACGATTAAATTGCCGACATCGGGAATAGGTTGTCGGATCACCAAAACCTGAAACACCAAAACAACCGCGAGAATAGGCACTAAGTCTAAAAAACTGTTGAACAGTTGTCTAATAAAAGCGTTTTTTAACATTCAATCTCCTTGTCTGACTTGCCTTTGCCAATCTCAGCATCGCTCAAACTCTCTTCTAAATGATTTAATTTCCCTTGCAGACCTCATGACTACCCGAACATCTCCCGCATCCAAACAAGGTTCTTTCTCGCCGATCGCAACATGCCGTTGATCACACAATTCCCTGTCTACAACACCGATGAGAATCAGATTATGCTTTCCATTCATCATCAAGTCACTGGTTTTGGCGTTTTTTAAACAGGAGCCTTTAGGCATGTCTAAAGGCTCCTGTTTAAATCATGCCGACCAGAAACAGCGTTATTCAGAATGTTGGTGATATCCGGCTTGGTCAACATCTCGTGGAGTTTTTCTGCCGCAGATTACTAAGGATCAATGATTTTATTGGCACCTGCGGCTAATAATTTTTCAGCGGATTCCGGGTCATCAACAATGGCGACAATGGTAATATTTTTATCAATCGCCCGAGCCGAAACCGTTAAAAATACATTATCAAAATGCGTGGGTAAAAACAAAAAAGGGTACCGACATTAATTAACGCCTATGCCAATGGATTTGAGCGCATCATCATTGCGAAAACCAATGACTTCAGTGTCAAAGCCTTTTTCTGCAACCTGCGCGACTTCGGCAGCATCTTTTGCTGTAAAAACAATGCTGCATTACTGCTGATTCAATCGACACATCGCTTCCAAAAAACATGATAACACGGCAATACGCTTGATCGTTGCCTCCTGCCCTTTAACCCAGGACAAACGCATATAAAAATATTCAAAAACAACAAGCTATGGGTTTATAGTAATGTTTTTTGCGGAGAAAGCAGATGAATCCTTGTTTTGTTGAGCATTTTTCAAAATTACCTGATCCCCGTGGCTTTTTGAAAGCTCAGACTGCGCAACTGCTCCGGCGACACATACAGCAACGCAATATCGCCGTTTTGTATACCCTGCAATACCTCGCCGCGCTCCGGTGCGGTCAGCATGCCGGATAAAGCGACGGCGTTGGGCGCGCCGGTTTTATTGCGCAAGTTATCCACCTGATCCTTCATCAACGCCTGTAACGGCGACACCACGATGGTTAAAACGCCGCGCCGTTGATAGCGCACTAAAGCCGGCAACTGAAAACACAACGACTTGCCGCCGGTCGGTAATATCGCAAATAACGGCTTACCGCACATCTTGGCCTTGACGATGTTTTCCTGCAAGCTGCTGCCATCAGCGGCAGGCGGTTCCTGCCTGAAATGGGTAAAGCCGAAATAACGTTCCAGCCTGTTGCTGTTGTAACGCGTCCCATTGATCATTAAACAGTGGTAAGGCTGGGCGCTTACTGTAGAAAAGCAACAATGGGTAGAGTAGAAAGCTGACTCACAACACTGCCATAGGGATTCAAAAGCCTTGCGTACCTTTTTAATTACGTTGAGTGGCAGACAAATGGAGTGGGTAAGTTATTGACTAATCCCGCGTTATTGGCTGGACTATGGGTGTTTTTTTGTAAGCGGGAAGTGTTGAATTCCTACCCCATGATGGAGCTTGCCGTTTCGCAAGAAACAGCCCAGGATTTTCTAATGTGACTGGTGTAGATAGCTATGAGACAGGGCTAACTATTGGCTTGCCCGATCAGGCAAGCCAATGAGTACTAAATCCTTAGCTTATTTCTTAGCGAATCTTTTACGCTCATTTTCAGTTAAGTATTTCTTGCGTAAGCGTATCGATTTTGGCGTGACTTCAACTAACTCATCCTCAGAGATAAATTCCAGTGCCTGCTCTAGAGTCATTTTCTGAATTCTGGCTAACACCAAACTTTCATCGGTACCTGACGCGCGAACATTGGTTAATTGTTTCGGTTTGCAGGGGTTGACGGTTAAATCATTGGTGCGTGAATGTAAGCCCACTAACATGCCTTCGTAGACTTCATCGCCATTGACCAAAAATAATTCACCACGTTCTTGTAACGGATGCAGTGAATAGGTAACGGCTTTGCCTGCAACCATTGAAATCAGCACACCACGCGAACGATTACCGACTTCGCCGGGTTTCATCGGGCCGTAATGGTCAAATACATGGTACAGCAGACCGGAACCGGAAGTGGCGGTCATAAACTCAGTTTGAAAGCCAATCAGGCCGCGTGACGGCATCATGTATTCCAGACGAATACGGCCCTTGCCGTCTGGAACCATATTGGTTAAATCACCTTTACGCTCGCCCAGTTTTTCCATGATCGTACCCTGGTGGATTTCTTCCACTTCAATGGTGACCATTTCAAAAGGCTCGCACTTTTTGCCGTCAATTTCTTTCAGAATAACTTCAGGGCGCGATACGCCCATTTCAAAGCCTTCGCGGCGCATGTTTTCAATCAATACCGATAAATGCAGCTCGCCACGACCCGATACCTGGAATTTATCCGGATCTGCAGTATCTTCAACTTTTAGCGCGACGTTATGTTGCAATTCTCTATCTAAGCGGTCGCGAATTTGGCGAGTCGTGACAAATTTACCTTCTTTCCCTGCAAACGGTGAGTTATTGACCTGAAAAGTCATCGATACCGTTGGCTCATCAACCGACAAAGGCGTCATGGCTTCTACAGTATCGGGATGGCAGATGGTGTCCGATATTTCCAGCTTTTCAATGCCGGCAAAAGCAATAATGTCGCCCGCACGCGCTTCCTGAACTTCAACGCGATCCAGACCGTGAAAGCCATAAAGCTGCAACATACGACCTTTACGTTCAACGCCGTCTCTATTAACAATAACCAGAGGCATATTAGGCTTGATGCTGCCGCGCTGAATACGACCAATACCGATGACGCCAGTGTAAGTGTTGTAATCCAGACTGGAGACCTGCATTTGGAACGGACCATCCATATCGACCGGTGGCGGACTCACTTTGGAAACAATCGTCTCAAATAATGGCGTCATATCACCGCCGGTAACCGTGTGCTCTAAACCGGCATAACCATTGATGGCCGAGGCAAACACAATAGGAAAATCCAGTTGTTCATCGGTTGCGCCTAGACGATCGAATAAATCGAAAGTTTGATCCACAACCCAATCAGGGCGAGCGCCTGGACGGTCAATTTTGTTGATAACGACAATCGGCTTTAAACCCAAAGCAAAGGCTTTTTGCGTGACAAAACGGGTTTGCGGCATAGGGCCGTCGACTGCATCAACCAGCAACAATACCGAATCAACCATCGATAATACCCGTTCCACTTCGCCGCCAAAGTCGGCATGGCCTGGGGTGTCAACGATATTGATATGATAGCCGTTCCAATCCAGCGCGGTGTTTTTGGCCAGAATGGTGATACCGCGTTCTTTTTCGATATCGTTGGAGTCCATCATCCGCTCAGTCACTTTAGTATGAGCGGCAAAGGTGCCGGACTGTTGCAATAATTTATCAACCAGAGTTGTTTTACCGTGGTCAACGTGGGCAATAATTGCAATGTTTCTTAATTTTTCGATCACTTTTATGGTCTCTAAGGGTTTAAATAAACAAATGTAGAGCGTGCTGTGCACGCTCTTTTAAACTGGGGTGGTATTTGAAAAAGGGTACGCGCTACCTACCCTGCATGATTTTGTTGAACGCACACGGCTTGGTTCAGTTTGACGATAAGATTAACTCTGCTCCCAAGGCAAGCCCTGAAAGCGCCAGCCGCCAAGATTGCCGCGATGCTTATGCTCATCCAAGGTACCTTCAAAACCGTCGACAATATTGATTAACAACCGATAACCGGCTTCTTCCAACGCTTTTGCCGCATCCAACGAGCGTTGGCCGCTACGACACAGCAATAAAATCGGCGCATTACGGTCAACTACGACGCGTTTAACATCGGCAACAAACTGTGGATTAACCTGCCAATCGGGTGCTTCCTTCCAGGGAATGGATATTGCACCGGGAGGGTGCCCTACAAAGGAATGTTCAATTTTTGTTCTTACATCCACCAATACCGCATCGGCATTATTTTGTAACAAATCCCATGCCTGTTGCGGATCTAAATTTTCTATCATCGTGTTAATCTCTGGGTGCGCTTTTGGCCGACAAACAGAATTTCAGTCGTCAGTACAGCCTACGGTTCTGCTTTTTCTTGCGTAAAAGCCTGATAAAACAGCAATCCATCCGTTTTAGAACTGTCTATTATCGCATCCCCTAGGCCACGGTCAAGAAATCGACTCTCGACGATCGGATCAAAACCGCATTCTGTACGACCATAATGGGAAATTTTTCTTGGCGGGCATGGCTATTGAGCCTCTGCCGGTTTGCCTAAGCCATCACCTAATCAATCGCCATCGACAAAATTCCAGGCAGCGACCGCCAAAAATAGACGCGCAATCAAACCTCTTATTCGGCTGCCAACTTAAGACGGAACAACGTGAAGACTATAACATGCGGAGTGCAAGCTCTGCTTGCGAACAGGCAAAGCCTGTACTCCTGATCTGTCACGCTTTAAGTTGATAATGAGTAGCCTCTTATTCCGTTCCCGGCAGACTGACCCGATGTTCCAGCCATTCCTGCAAAAAGTCCATAAAACCCCTGACCTTGGCTGACAAATACTTTCGATGCGGATAGACCGCATGAACATCCAGGGGTGGCGAGGTGTAATTTTCCAGAACAACTTTCAGCCTGCCCTTTTCAATATCTCTGCCGACAATGTAAGTTGGCAGCATGACCAGCCCCAAGCCGTTAATGGCGGCGATGCGTATCGGATCGGCCGCATTGGCCTGTATCCGCCCGGAAACCGTTATCCCGGTATAGCCGGCATCACCTTTGAACAACCATTTATTTCTCGGTGCGATAGCCCAATTAACCAGGCAGCTGTGATTTTCCAAATCTTCCGGCATCTCGGGCATACCGTATTGTTCAAAATAGTCCGGCGACCCGCAAACCACCAACGACGAACTGGCTAATTTCCGCGCAAACATACTGGTATCATCCAACGCGCCCAGAGATATAGCCAGATCAATCCCCTCATCGATCAAATCGCCGGGACTGCTCTGTAAAATCATCTCGACAGTTAAATCGGGATGCAATTTCAAAAATGCAGACACCGCGTGAGCAATATGGGTTGCGCCGATGACCGGCGGAGCGCTGATTCTTAAAACTCCCCTGGGTTCAGTCTGTAAATGCGTTACCGCGGCTTCCATCTCCTCAACCTCCAGCAACACTTGCTGACAGCGTTCCAGATAGGAGGCGCCCACGTCGGTCAGGCTTAAGCTGCGCGTAGTTCGGTTAAATAATCGCGTACCCAGAACCCCCTCAAGATGCATAATATGCTTGGTTGCCATAGCCCTGGAAATATCCAGGTCACGCGCGCCGCCAGCAAAGCTTCCGGCTCTTGCGACCCGAACAAAAACGGTCATACTGGTCAATTTATCCATTTACAAAAAACTCCCGACCTTTTCGATTCGAACAAAAATATTCATGCCGTGTGTTGTCCACTTACAATCCGCCTATCTTCTTTCCATAGCACATCTTCAATCCCGCATTGCGGCACGAAACCGGAAACGGCATCCATCAAAACGCTTCTAACCTGCTCAAAATCGTCATCTTTCGTTGCTTGCTCCAATGTCGCCAGCAGCTTTTCCAGATCAGCCCAAGGAATAACGTGCTCTTGTGCGCGCATAATTCTGGTGTGATCGGTTTTTGAAACATTATCGCCGATCAAAAGCTCTTCATACAGTTTTTCACCAGGCCTTAAACCGGTAAAACCAATCTCGATATCGCCGTCGGGATGTTCCGCATCTTTGATTTCCAGACCGCTCAAATGGATCATTCGCTTAGCCAAATCGACAATACGAATAGGTTCGCCCATATCCAGCACAAACACATCGCCGCCCAGACCCATTGCCCCAGCCTGAATAACCAACTGCGATGCCTCGGGTATGGTCATAAAATAGCGGGTGATTCTTTCGTCGGTAACCGTTACCGGCCCGCCTCTTGCTATCTGCTCTTTAAACAACGGCACCACGGAGCCTGAAGAACCCAATACATTGCCAAACCTGACCATAGTAAAACGGGTATCGGCATCCAGACTTAACGCCTGCAAAATCAATTCGGCAAAGCGTTTGGTAGCCCCCATGGTATTGGTTGGCCTGACGGCTTTATCCGTTGAAATGAGCACAAAGGTTTCAACTTTTGCGCTGATCGCCGCTTGTGCTGTTCGCAACGTTCCAAAGACATTATTCCAGACCGCTTCCCCCGGATTTCTTTCAACCATCGGCACATGCTTATAAGCTGCTGCGTGATAGATTGTTTGCACACCGAACGTCTTACACACTTTTTCAATACGCGTCTTATTCACTACCGAACCCAATACAGGAATCAGTTTTATTTCTTCAGCATTTTTTATATCGCCAGGGATGGTGTGTATGCCGTAAGGCTGCCGGGAGCAGACTCGGCAATCGCCAGGAATGGTGTGTATGCCGTCGGCCAGTCCGGAACTGGCGCGGCATTTGCTTAACAGATGCTGTAACTCTTTTTCTATCGCATAAAGCGCAAATTCACTGCTTTCAAAAAGAATCAACACATTCGGTTGCAAGCAGATAATTTGCCGACAAAGCTCAGAGCCGATTGACCCGCCCGCACCGGTTACCATCACCGCCTTACCGGCAATATTGGCATGCAGCAGCGATTGATCCGGCACCACTGCGTTGCGCCCCAAAAGATCGGCAATATCGACCTCCTGCAGCGCATCAACAGTGACTTTACCTTGGGCAATATCAGACAGGCCCGGCATAGACATCACATGAACGGCAAAAGGTTCCAACAAACGGATAATTTCACTTTTACGCGCCCGGTTGGCCGATGGCATAGCCAGCAGAACATCTGAAATCCGATGCCTTTCTATCAAGTACCTCAACGAGCTGAGCGGATAAATCCTAAGGCCGTTGACCTTTTGTTTATGCAACAACACATCGTCATCAATGAAAGCGACCGGTTTAAATTCACGCCCGTAAGCTAATGCCGAAGCCAACTGGACACCGGCGTTTCCCGCGCCATAAATCACCACATTTTTTTTGCTGTGACTTTTTACACCCCGGCCTCCTCCCAGGTTTAAATAAACCTCTCCCAACCACCAGCGCGCAAGAAAACGACTGCCGCCAACCAGCAGCATCATATTCAACCAGTTTAGCGGCAATACCGTCCGGGGAATGCCCCTGATGCCGGACTCATACAAGATAAACGCAAAAACCAGTGCATAAAGCGTAGTCGCCTGAATAATGGTCCATAAGGCCCTGACTTCTATGTAGCGAATAATCGCACGATACAGACCCAGTTTAACAAAAATCGGCACTGCGATCACAGGGGCCACAGCAAACAGATACCATTCATCGTCTTTCGGGAGATACAGCTCCCCCCAGCGCAAAGAAAGAGCTGCCCAAAGAGCCAACATGGCAAAAAATACGTCGGCGCTAATCAGGATAAAGGCCTTAGTTTGTCGCGGAAGGCCGATAAATGAAGTGCGCATTTGTGATCTCATGAATCAGTCCTGATCGTTTATCGCAAAAATCAATTTTATTATACCCGATTCAATAAGTTCATTCGGTCTGCTCAGTTTGAGCCTGCCGGTCACCCGCTTTATAATGATACACCAGCAATAATAGCGGCAAATACGCCGCCATGAGTCCAACAACACCGTCCACTTTATCCAACGCAACCAAGCTTGCAACAGGCATCAGCCAAAAAACATTAATAGCCGCTATGGCCAAGGTGACGGGGCGATGGGCACCCAAAACACGAGAGGCATATTGATAAGCATGGCTACGATGCGCCTCATAAAACTTCTCCCCTCGGAAGACCCTGCGACACAAGGTAACGGAGGCATCAACGATAAATACACCCAGCAAAATCAGCCACACCCACAATAACCGGGGATCGACCCAGGCCGCCTGCACAGAAAGCAAGGCCAGCATAATGCCTAAAAAACCGCTGCCGGCGTCCCCCATAAAAATACGCGCAGGCGGAAAATTCCAAAAAAGAAATCCCGAAACGGCTATCGCCAAAAGGAGCGGCAGCATCCAGGCGGTTGAATCCGGTGCAACTAGCCATACCATCAAAGCGCCACTGCAACAGGCCGTAATCGCCTCAATGCCGGCAAGACCATCAATGCCATCCATGAAATTGTACAGATTGAGCAGCCAGACGATATAGACCGCCGCACACACAGACCCAAGCCATCCCAAATCCAGCACATGGCCGAAAGCCGCGAGCTGTGGGAAACCGCCCAGCCAATAAAGCCCCCAAACCGCCGCACAAAAATGTACCAATAAGCGCCAGCGCGCGGCAATATGCCCGTGATCGTCCAGAAAGCCGGTTACCGCAACGGCAAAGCCTGCGCCCCATAAGGCCAAAAACACCGGGGTAAAAATCAAATCAAACTGGTTTAAAATGGGCAGAGCAATCAGCAATGACGCCACAATGGCAACACCGCCGCCGCGAGGTGTTGGCACCGAGTGTGAGCTGCGCTCATTAGGAATGTCGATTAAGTTCTTCGCTAGCGCATATTGACGCAAAAAGCCGGTGAGCATCCAGGATGCAACACCGGCCATCAAAAAAAACCACCAAAAAATCATTTACACCTCTGCTGCAGGGGCATCGGTGTATATACACAAGCAATATCACCGTCATTCCGGCAGGGATTGCCGGAATCCAGAACACAAGGATGTGAAAATAGATCAAAAAGTGGTTTCATGTGGAAAAAATGGTCTGCGCACAGGGTATTGCCATCCATGGCTTCTGGATCTCGGCAATCCCTGCCGAGATGACGAGTTGTGTAAATACCAATGGCTGTAGGCAACCCCTTGTGCTTGCCTTGATAGATAGAAGGACAGGCACAAGACCGCCCCTACGATTTACCACGACTGCATTCACTACATCCATGTGGATTATGCAATAAAAAATCTAATGCGGTTTTCTTCAAAGCTTCATCCACACTCACAGGTGGCTGCCAGCCCAGCAGATCACGCGCCTTGCTAATATCGACCTGAAGCGAATTGCACAAACGTTGCGCCATATCACGCTTCCCCAACAACATAGCGCCGGCTTTCAATAGCCAGATAGGCATAGGAAACAGTCTGGCAGGCTTGCCCAACGCGTTGCCCATGCGTTGCATCAGTTCGGTAGTCGACAGATCCTCACCGTCCCCGGTCAAAAACGTCTGATTGGCGGCAGCAGGATGAGCGATGCAGGTTACGATCAAATCGACCAAATTATCCAGGGCAACCAGACTGCGCTTGTTATGAATCGCACCCAGAGGTAACGGGACACCTTTCTCAAGCCAATGCATCATGCTGTGAAAATTGGCCTTCACACCAGGTCCGTAGACCAAAGGCGGACGAATGATCACCACTTCCATGCCGGTTTGTTCAGCCAGCTGCCGCAATGCATCTTCCGCTTCAAGCTTGGAAATGCCGTAAGGATCAATCGGCGCGGGCCGATCTTCAGCGGTATAAGGCCGCCCCAATGGCGTGGCCTCGCCGTTCACCTTAATCGAACTGATAAAAATGAAGCGTTGCACGCCTGCATCGGCGGCCTGCCGAGCAAAATTAAGGGTGCTGTCAACATTTGCCCTTCGGAATGCATCCAGCGAATCTGTTACGTTATCCTTCATTACATGCACACGTGCGGCAAGATGAATAACCGCCTTTATACCGAGCAAGGCCTCCGTCCAGTCCGTTTCACCATCTATAGCGCCGATCGGCACGGTCTCAATATTTTCGCTTTGTCCCGTTGCAGAACGCACAGCCGCACGGACATCCTGCCCTCGTCGAAATAACTCAGCACAGAGCGCTTTGCCGACAAAGCCATTGGCTCCGCTAACAAGCACCATCTTCGAGCTTGGGCTAAAGGTGCTATGCAATGTATTCCTATCCCTCATTTATTAATCACAACGCTCAGCCGATAGCTCGCCATAAAGCCAAAACATTGCTTGAGTAATTTTTCTCTGAAAAAAACAACTTTAATGGTCGGCATTTGTCAGTATCTGTTTTTTCGCATTTGTGGTCGGCAATTTTTAATGATCTTGTAATTGCTCGGAATAAAACTGCACTAATGCCTGGAATAGCTTATCAGCACTAAAGTGTACTTCAACGCGTTGTCTAGCCGCTTTACCCAAGCGTTGCAAGTAGTCTGGATGGTTGAAAACCGACAGCATCGCGGCAGTAAATTGTGCAATATTGCCCATAGAAAACAACACACCCGTCTGATCTGCTTCAATAGCATCTCGTAAACCCACAATATCGGAACCGATAGCGGGTACGCCTAATGCCGCTGCGTCAATAACAATGGTGCCAAAACCTTCACGATAACTCGGTAGACACAACACCTGACTTATCGCCAAATAACACGGATGATTTTCCACACGATCCACAAGGATGACTTGATTAAACAACGCCGGCTGACTCTGTTGCAAGGCTGCCAGTTCACCCTTTGACTCATCAGGACCAATAAACAACAAGCGGCATTCAGGATGTCGCGCGGCAACTTCAGAGAATGCTCTGATCATATCCAAGGCACCTTTATCACGCGTTTTTCGGGCGATAAAAGCAAAGACGAAATGCTCGGTTGTTAAGCCTAATTCCTTACGCAATGCGTTTGCAGGCTGTACCAAGGCATTTGCGGCAAAGCGGCTAAGATCAACACCCGTCAACGAACCTTTAGCCAATACCGGCATCGGTTGGTTTCGATGCGCTAGGCCGTGCTCGTACAAGAACTGTGATTGCGAGGGACTGTCTGTCAAACAAACCGTGTTTAAGGTATTGATCAGCTTATCCATGTTATAAAGAAAAAACCTGGCTACGCCGCGTTTGGTTGCCCATACCTGACCGGTGAAGGTGTGAATACGCACCGGAACCCGACAGAGAAAACCCGCTAGCGCAGTTAATAAACCCGCCTTGGGCATAATCGAATGGACAATATCGGGTTTATAACGGACAAACAGTCTACACAGCGAGAATAGCGCCTCAATATCCGATGACACACTGATTTTTCGGCATAAATCAATGTCTACCCAGGTAACATTGGGATACCTCTGTCGATAGCCGGAAACGTCTTGCCCAACCACGCAAATCTCAAAATTATCAGGTAACCGTTTTAAGGTATTGTCTA
The DNA here is from genome assembly GCF_037671525.1 of Methylobacter svalbardensis. Lineage (NCBI taxonomy): Bacteria > Pseudomonadati > Pseudomonadota > Gammaproteobacteria > Methylococcales > Methylococcaceae > Methylobacter > Methylobacter svalbardensis. The sequence continues at coordinate 7,703 of NZ_JAWPOH010000008.1, read as the reverse complement.
AATGCCACGCCACCACAAAGGACGCGGTAACTACATAGATAATTTTAACTTTCTGGCTTTGCCCGGTAAATGCCTCAGTTTTTGACATGATTTACCAGCTCAGTAATACCCTTTTCCATAGAAATAGTGTTTTTAAAACCTAATTCGGCCTCAATTCGAGTCGTCTTATAAATATGTCTATTAGTGAGCGCTTTCACTCTCGATAGACTTAAAGGAAATTGGGGAATATGACCAAACACGGTAGCCAGTAACCGTATTAAGGATTCGGGCAGCCTCTTCTGAGGCGCTTTTTTTGCTAATGCGCTTGCAATAATGCTAACAAAGTCCTCTAGTTTTCGATAATCGGAGATAACATAGACTCGACCATTAGCCGGCAGTTTTGAGACTCCACAAAGCATCAACGCGTCAATAACATTTTCCACATGAATATAATTAGCAATAGCGCCCTTTCGTCCTATAAAGAAAAACCAGCCGCGATTGATCATTTTAATGAGTTGAAAAAGAGATGAGTTCGGCATGTCGACACCGTAAACATTAGATGGCCTCAGCACAACACATTCCAAGTTCTGATGACGAATAGCCGATAACACTAAGTTATCAGCTTCGGCTTTGGAAATTTCATAAGCATTAGCCGGATTCATTGCCGCATTCTCATCAATATCGCTTTCTGGTCTGATGCCATAAACGCCGGTACTGCTTAATTGCACCCAGCGTTTTACTTTACCCTTGGCAACGGCTAACAAATTTGCCGTCCCTAGTACATTGGTATTGTGCATCTTAGTCTCATCATGCAATTCTGCCGCACAATGATAAAGCACATCCACCCCTTGTACAAACTGTTGCAAATCATCCGTAGGAGAGCATAAATCAGCAATATAAGCAGACGCTCCAGCAATAACCCTGGATTTTTTACGCGTCAAATAGCGCACTTGATCACCGCGAGCAATATGCCTCGCTATCAAATATCTACCAATAAACCCCGTTCCCCCTGTAACAGCGACTATCACCAACGAACTCCAAAAATTAAATTCAATTCAAATCAAGCTCGTACCCATCAGATACGATTAATCAAGATAACCAGCCGTAAAATCAGATTATCTGACCATTTTTGCCGCCAAATTTGTTTCGAAAATGCCAACCGAATACGACTCCAATAGGATGATTTTGCCTTGATAAACTGATTCAGAATCTGCCGATCAGATAATGGAATACTGCTTTCAAACAGGTTAGAAAAAACAGCGGCCTGTTCGCTTATCCAAAGCCGCCCGCTTACCATCCTAGCTAATTTTCTTTTTAATACCTGAAACTTACTTGTTGCCGCGCCAATGGCGTTATTGCCATGCTGCCGATATCTAAGGTGAGGATTGCTATCGAAAATCACCTCACCAAAACAAGAGACAAGCAAATAACACCACCAATCATGTATATACACATTGTCAGGAAGCTTACTGCAAATCATATCCAGTGCCTTTCTATTCAGCATCATAGTACAGCCAACCGCAATATTTTCAACCAAGGCGTTACCAAAGCCGATTTTTCTTGGTATTGCCGTCAAGCCGATAGGATTTAACTGCTCGTCAACAATTTCTAAACGTGAACAATACAAGGCAGGAGGGTCGACAAGCGCGGCCAATGCAGAAACTGCACACTCGATTTTATCAGGCAGCCACACATCATCTTGATCGCAAAAAGCCACATATTCAGTGTCCGATAATGCCGCTAGACGTAATAACTCAAAAAAACTACGTGTTGCTCCTAAGTTAGTATGCCCCTCTAGTAGCTCTATAGCCCCTCTTACTTGCTCAGCCTCCAAAAATTCCCGTGTTGCGTCGGTCGAGCCATCATCGCGCACCAAAATTTTGATGTTCCGATAAGTTTGCTCGTATAGGCTATTAAGCTGTTGCTTGAGAAATTTACTACCGTTATACGTAGATAATAAAACAGTTACTTTTCCCTGAGTCATATTTTCAACATCCTTAACTTACATTGCTCCTGTTAGTTGAATCATGCCTGTCCGATTTAGTGTAGTCACCTTACGTAGGTTAGGCGCGCAGGGTAAAGCTTGTTGAGGCATCCACCCGCTCTTTTATCGCGCCGTAACCCGACGTGTCTACCTCAGCGATCCGCTCCATGGTGATTTCTTATCAATTCATCATACAGATCCACATACGACTTCACCATCTGCTCAGCCGTAAAGTGCTTCCAATATCGCTGCTCGGCACGTCTGCCCATGTCTGCCGCTTCCTCAGGATGTTCCCACAGATAACTCATCGCTTGCCGCAACGCCACCGGGTCGCTGGGCGGCACGACCAGCCCGGTCTCATCCCCGATGTTGATAAAGGTCGTGCCGGTGCCAATCTCGCTGGAGATCATCGGCTTGCCGTACATCGCGCCTTCCAGCAGCGAGAGACCAAAAGCCTCAGAGCGCAGATGCGAAGGAAAAACCACCCCATAACACAGCATTAACAGAGCGACTTTATCCTCATCCGGGACAGCGCCCAGAAAGAAAATATTGCGTAAACCCAGTCGCGCCGCCTGTGCTTTCAATTCCGCCTCAATCGGACCGGCGCCAACAATCACGATGGGGAATTCGGTTCCTTGCGCAGCCTCCAGCAAGATGTGCAGTCCCTTGTAGTAACGCAGCATCCCGACAAAAAGAAAAAAGCGCCCCCCCACTTTTGAACGCCACTTTGCAAGCAGCTCAAGCGTGGGCGACGGATAGGTCGACTTATCCAAGCCATAGGTGATTTCCACGACCTTGTCGCGAAAACGATTCAACACCGGACTGGTAGCCAAGTAGTTAGGGGAAGTTGCGATGATCCGATCAACACTGGCGAGAAAACGGTTTTTCAGCGGGCGGTACAGCTTCAGTAATGTCTTTTGCCGGATAATATCCGAGTGATAAGTGACGACAGTCGGTTTGCCATGGCTGGTGGCAAAATGGACTATATCCATGAACGGCCACGGATAGTGCAAATGAATGATGTCAGCTTGCTTGGCAAGTGCGGAGAACTTACGAAAAGCCGACAGCGAAAATCCCGTGGATGCCAGCTGCAAGTCTAGCTGAGCCTGATGCACAAGATGCCCGGAATACTCTATAGGTTGTTCATGTGCGTTAGCGGAGAGCGCCAGCACCTCGCTGGTATAGCCATAGCGAGCGGTTCCCTTGCACAGCTGAAAAATAACCTGTTCAATCCCGCCAAATGAATCCGGATAATAAGTCTTGAAAAAATGCAGAACCCGCGGCGACTCTTTGCTCATGAACTCACCTCACCATATACCGCCACAGTTTCCTCGGCGCAACGTTGCCAACTGAAACCGGCTGCTTGCAACAAGCCTTTGCTTTTCGCCTTATCGCGCCAGATTTCATCCTCCAATCCTGTTGCGATCAATCGGCATAAAGTATCCACATCCTGCGGTTCGCACATGGCTGCGGCATCACCAGCCACTTCAGGCAACGTCGATGAATTGGAACAAACGACCGGAATACCAGAAGCCATCGCTTCAAGCACCGGTAAACCAAAGCCCTCATATAATGACGGAAACACAAAAACGCGCGCACCCGCATAGATCAATGGAAGCTCATCAGCAGCCACAAAACCCAAATAACGCGCCCAGCCCTCTGACACGGCTGCTTCAATGCGGGCATGCAGCTGTTCACTACGCCAGCCACGATAGCCTATCAATACCAGCGGATAGCGTTGTCTGATAGAAGGCGGCAGCAGCGCATAGGCATCCAGCAGCACTTCCAGGTTTTTACGCGGCTCAATAGTCCCCACATACAAGCTGTAACCGCCTAATCTTAAGCCATGTCTGCCTAATACAGGGCTTAGCTCGTCCGCTGTTCTGGGTCGAAAATCTTCCGAACACGCCAAGGGAACGGCGCGGATTTTCTCCAGCGGCCAGCCAAAATAAGCGGCGACCTCCTGCCGCGTATATTCCGAATCCGTTATCAGCATGTCCGCCCTCTTAAGTGTCAGAGCGATTTCTTTGCGCATGAACCTTACCCGCTCAGGAGGATGACAGTCTGCCCAAGTAAAGACCGAAAGATCATGAAAAGTACACACCCTAGGCCCGTCAAACGGCGGCAAATAAAAATTTGGCCCATGAAAAACATGATCTGAATGACCACGCAACGCGTAACGTTTGATCAGCGGCGATGCCAAATGAAACATTTCGACCGTCAACCGATTCTTAAGAATTGTCCGACGAATATTGATTGAAGACGAAGCTATGGGTTTAGCCGATTGCCTGGACTCAGGAAGATCGTCGGCAAAGCGATAACCCGAGAAAAAACGCAGTTGCTCAAGCTGCGATATTTTTTCAAGATGCCGCGCCAGCTCAAACGTGTAACGTCCAATACCGGTCAGCGGAAACCGCACCGGGTCAATCGATAAAATAACTTTCATGCGCCTGCCGACAACATCCAGCTTAAGGTATCCTCCAGCGGGGGGTGCTGTAACTGACCTATGCAAGCTTCCAGCTTGGCCGGGTTACCGCACAGGCGATGTACCTCGTTGGCGCGAATAAAATCAGGATTCACCTTGACAGCCAAATCATGTCCGGTAATTTCTTTCAATGCCTCTATCGCGGACTTAAGACTGACCGGTCGCCCCGAACATACGTTATACGTTTGTCCCGGCTGTCCCAGTTGCAACAGGCGCAGATAAGCTGTGCACACAGTGCGCACATCATTAAACTCTCGCTCAACATCCAGGTTACCCAGTTCAATAGTGTCAGCCCGCCGGACAAAATGCGCCACCAGCTTGGGAATCACAAAGCGCGTATCATGCCCTATTCCTGTGTAATTAAACGGTCGCACCGTCACCAGCGGCAAACGCTCCGCAAACGTCGCCGACATGAATTCCATCGCCAGCTTACTCATCGCATAGTGATTCACCGGTGCCGGACAAGTAGATTCGTCGATCGGTGATGTGTCCACATTACCATAAACATTGGCACTGCTAGCCAAGAGTACCCGCTTAGGAGCCTGGGGCAAAGCAGCCAGCGCCTTCAGTAAATTCAAGGTGCCGAACAGGTTGACTCGGTAAAGCGCTTCTTCATCAGCATGGGTCACTGCACTAATTGCCGCGAGATGCACCACAAAATCCGGTGCAGCTGCGGCAGTCTCGGCAGCCACCGCTTTTGCATCGGTCAGATCAGCGGATAGCGGATGTACCTCGTAGCCGGCCAGCTGTGCGGCTTTAGCAAAATGCCGCCCGGTAAAGCCACGCGCTCCGGTCAATAACAGTTTGGACATTAAAACGAGAACCCCTCAGCATTGCGCCGCAAATCAGCCTCTACCATCATCTGGCACAATTCCTCCAGCGTGGTCTTCGGCTCCCAGCCCAGTTTGGCTTTAACCTTGGCGGGGTTACCGATCAGCAGCTCCACCTCGGCCGGACGATAAAACTTGGGATTGACACACATCACCACCTTGCCGGTTACAGTATCAATAGCGGTTTCATTTTCTGCCGAACCTCTAAACTCCACCGAAATGCCGGCGCCCTTGAAGGCCATGCGCACGAAATCGCGGACTGTTTCGGTACGATTGGTCGCCAACACAAAAGTGTCAGGCTCATCCGCCTGCAACATGCGCCACATGCCCTCTACATACTCTTGGGCAAAACCCCAGTCGCGTTTTGCATCAATGTTACCCAGCTCCATACAGTCCAGTTTGCCCAGCTTAATCTTGGCCACAGAATCAGTGATCTTGCGGGTCACAAACTCTCGCCCGCGCAACGGCGACTCATGATTGAACAGAATGCCGCTACAGCCGAAAATGCCGTAACTCTCGCGGTAATTGATCGTCATCCAGTGCGCATACAACTTGGCCACGCCGTAGGGGCTGCGCGGATAGAAAGGCGTATCTTCGATTTGCGGAATGGCCTGCACCTTACCGAACATTTCCGATGTGCTGGCTTGATAGAAGCGAATCTTGGGGTTAACGATACGAATCGCCTCCAACAGATTCACTGGGCCGATGCCCGTGATTTCTGCGGTAGTCACGGGTTGATCGAACGACACCCCGACAAAGCTTTGTGCGGCAAGGTTATAGACCTCCATCGCCCCTGTACTTTGCAATAAACGAATACTGGATGAGAGATCGGTGAGATCATATTCCACCAAATGAAGATTAGGGTTTTTATCGATCCCCAACTCTTGAATCCGCCAGAAATTGACTGAGCTGGTGCGACGATAAGTACCATAAACGGTATAACCCTTTGCCAACAGGAGTTGCGCTAAATAGGCTCCGTCTTGGCCAGTGATTCCAGTGATGATTGCTTTATTCAAGTTACTTATCCCATGTTAATTATATTCAAAACTTCTAAATGCTTGGCTGCCACATTTAACTCTAGTTAGATTCAAGTTAGAAGTGCAACAGCTAATGTTGACTGGGTATATTATCAGGTTATTTTAAATTGCCTATCCGGTTTAGTCGTCACTTCATTTGACACAGTGGAACTGCGCCGGCAAGTAATTTCAAGTAGCAACTCTGCATAGTTTCATTTTCCGCATAAGGGGATAGAGGTGTCTACACAATTTATATCGCCGTCATTCCGGCAGGGATTGCCGGACCCGTTAGAGCGCGAAGCGAATCCAGAACACAGGGATGTGAAAAATAGATCAAAAACGGTTTCATATGACTAAAAAATGGTCTGCGAGTTCCAACGTTGCCATCCATGGCTTCTCGGCAACTGCTCCTGCGTTGCTCTACCTCCTGCATAACCCACAGGGATGTGGGGAATGCAGATATTGCATAACGCCATGGATGGCGTGTAGTAGAGTAATGCAGGAGCAATTACCGAGGACCAAATATCTGTCCATACAAGTCGTAGATCACGGCACAAATCTGTCTGGAACAGACTTGCATTAACCCGAAGGGTGTCAGGCAGGAAGCCTGACGTAAATCCCTGCCGAGATGACGAGTTATGTAGATACCTATGGCATAGGGGTCAATAGCAGTTCAAAATATTCGCCGTATTGAGTTATCTTTCTCGGTAAAATCGCTTGCCGCTCTATGTTTTCGTTTGCACCTCAGTGTCAGACTCATTTTTTGTTAACACGAATCCGCTGTACAGTTTTTTATGCAGCTACAGAATCAAAGCGATGAATGCGCAAGAGTTCGTCATGCAGTGAAGTTTCAGCCTCTTCGGTATCGTAATCGGCTTGCAATCCAAGCCAGAAACCAGGCGAAGTACCAAAGAACGCAGCCAGTCGCAAGGCCGTGTCCGCTGTGACAGCACGCTTGCCCGCGCAAATAGCCGAAATACGCGCATCAGTGACGCCGATTCCCTTTGCCAGCCGGTACTGGCTAATCTGCAGCGGGATAAGAAATTCCTCGCGCAACACCTCGCCTGGGTGAATGTTGGGTAGTCTATTCATATTGTTTCCTCAGTGGTAATCACAGATTTCGACCCGTTCCGCGTGCCCATCGTTCCAGACAAAACATACCCGCCACTGGTCGTTGATACGGATGCTCCATTGCCCTTTATGATTTCCCTTTAGTAACTGATGTTACGCAGCCAGTAATTTTTGCAACTCTTCATAAGCTATCTGGTTCGCTTTGATAAACAGCTTAGTTCTTAGCGCAAAATGATTGGCCTTGTATTTTATCTTCAGACATTCCAGCTTGAACACCGCATAGATCGACATGAAGACATGGTTGTTCTGAGTAGTGACCGTACGGGTTGGTGACTTTG
>NZ_JAWPOH010000007.1:0-109069 GCF_037671525.1 Methylobacter svalbardensis | reverse complement strand
ACCTTGAGCAGCTTGCATTGCAGGGATAGCGCCATCGCATCATCCGGCGCTATCCATGTGTGTCGCTCCTCTATAGGCTGATCCCAGACTTTTTTTTAAGCCAATCCAACTCCATATTCAACTGCCCGATTTTGGCATACAGCCGATCCGGATCGCTCTGTGCATTGGTCGGCTTCGGCCCTCGTTTGCCTTCAAACAAGCTGCTTGCGTTGTCCATCAATTCCTTTTTCCATTGGTTGACCTGGGTCGGGTGCACGTTGTTATCTTGGGCGATTTCATTGATCGTCTTTGTGCCCCTAACCGCTTCCAATGCAATTTTGGCTTTTTGAGCCCCTGTAAAAATCTTCCGTTTGCTTTCGCTCATTTCCTGCTTCTCATTTTTCGACAGAGCATAGCTTAAACTATTGTCCGGAATTCGGGGTCCACTATACTGTCCCAATTTTTTTATACGAGAACTGATGTTTCTGTTGCCCCGTATTTATCCACAATCTTGGCGCCACCGCCCATTGCTGTTTGGTAGACCACGCTGGGGGTTTCATGCTATATGAGCCACAATCATCCCTATCGATTTATTCGCTTGGGCAAGAATATTGAACGCGTCGACATGACCAGCCGGATTCCGGATTTGGCCTCCTTGTTTCTGGCTGATTCGCGTAGCGATGAAATGCGCCAATACGAGACTATTTTGTGGGTGAATATGTTAAAGGCGCTCAACGCCCAGTTAATGTATCGGCAACATGTCAGAAGCAGCGTTAATGGCGACGATGTGCTCAACTTTTTATTACAGAACACCAGCCTGTCCAGATCGGTCAGCTGCTGTATCGCTGAAATTGCCGGTTGCATCAATGACCTGCCGAATAACGATGCCTTAATATTGAAGCTTCCTTATTTCCAAATGCTGACAATATTGGTGAAGTCATCCGTCCATGGCTTCATGTCGAAATATAAGGGCATTTTCTGCCATTTTCCGAGACGGCTTAGGCGTAGCGGTTCCAGCGTTTCGGCATGCTTTGCCATGACTACCCAGTCTGTCGCAACGATCAGCGGGATGTCCTGTTGCGGTTGGAATTCCTGAATCAAGGATGCCAAGTGCAAGGCTTCCGCATTAATCGACAATACTTTTTTCAGCGACAAATGGCGGTTGGTCATGTGAAATGCCAATATGCCGTCGGTTTTGAGTTTTTTAAAATAGAGCGTCAACGCTTCCTTGGTCAGCAGATGGGTCGGCACCGAGTCGGAACTGAATGCATCCATGACCAATAAATCAAAATGCTGATCCGGCTCTTTTTCCAGCGATAAACGGGCGTCGCCGATACGCATCGTGGCGTTGGGAGCGCATTGGCTCAGGTAGCTGAAATAGGCGGGGTTGCCGGCAATGTCTACCACCAGCGGATCGATTTCGTATAGTGTCCAGTTTTGTTGGTCTTTGGCGTAACAGGCTAAGGCGCCTGCGCCTAGCCCGACTATGCCGATATTCCAGGCTTGATCGTTACTGTCATATTCTTTAAACAGTTGTCCCATAGGCCCGGGACGACTGTAATAGGTCAGCGGTATTTGGCTCAGGTTTGCCGCAAGACGTTGCGCTCCGTGTTTGGTGGTGCCGTGAAATAATTCATGATAGCTTTCAGGCTGGCCTTGTTCATCGGTTAACACGGCTTCACGCACGGCCAGCACGCCAAAAAAACTGCGTTGCTGATAAAGCGTATGCGATGACAGCCCATGCAAGCCGAGAGCAAGGAAGATAATGGCTCCGGTCATTAACGCGTAGCCGACCGGACGGGCTCTGAGCAGGTAAGTCAACAAGGTTAAGCCCATCAGGCCGATGACAATAATGTCGAAATACTGGACTAAATTGTCGACGGTGGCATGAGCAATAATCCCGATAATAACCAGCAGTGCCGGGGCTATTATTTGCTGTAGGGGTAAATTTGTCATTCGCCCTGGTCGCAGCAGCAAAGCCGCAATAATCATGATCGGGTATTCATAGACGGCATTGAATACAAACGGCGCAACAAAGGTGTTGAACATGCCGCCCAACATGCCCGCAAAGGACATAATCAAATAGAAGGTGGTTAAATGCCGGGTATGCGGCCTTAGTTTAGCCAATTCGCCGTGACACACCATCACCGCAAAGAAAAATGCCAGCAGGTGCAAAATGAGATAGGCCCAATAAGGTAAATCCGCCGGATTAATGAAAGCGTAGGCGATAAACGGCAACAGGAAAAGCGGTTGCAGTTTGACCATTAACGGATGTATTTTGTCGTTCCATTTGGAAAAAACAATGACAAAAGATAATAAGTACAGCGTTAACGGGATAATCCACAATAACGGCACCGAGGCAATATCGGTACTGATGAAGTTGGTAAGTCCCAGCAGCAGACTGGACGGTACAAAGGCCAGCGCCAGCCAGTGTAATTTGGTGGCAAGGCTGAGATTATTTTCATCTGTAGCCGTAACGGCTTCTGCATCTTGTAGGGGCGAACTTATTCGCCCTGGGCGAATAAATTCGCCCCTACAATGTTGCCCTCTTTTCCACAGCGCAAAAGCGCAGCCTGCAATCAGCAGGCACAGCAGCAGATAGCCGACGCTCCAGTAATTTTTCTGGTTAGCCAGTCCGATATTGGGTTCAAGCAGGAACGGGTAGCTCAGCAACGCAATCAGGCTGCCGGTATTGCTGGCCGCATAGAGATAATAAGGGTCGTGACTGGTATGGTGGCCGACATTGGCGAACCATTTTTGAATCAGCGGCGCGGTGGTGGAAACCACGAAAAAAGGCAGGCCGATAGCCAGAAATAATGTCCAGAGCAGCCAGAAGGTTGGGTTGCTGTCGGTCGGCGGGACGGTATTTTCCGGCAAGGCTAAAGGCAGCGCCAGAAAACTGATCAGTATGAGCGCGGTATGGATCAGTATTTGACGGCGCTGTGTGTGGCGCGTAGAAAGATAATGCGCATAAAGATAACCCAGAAACAAGATGCTCTGGTAAAACACCATGCAGGTGTTCCAGACTGCCGGTGAACCACCGAGTAAAGGTAATAAAATCTTCCCGAACAGGGGTTGCAGCACAAACATCAGCGATGCACTGGTAAACAAGGTTACGGCAAACAGGAAGATCAGGGGTAAATTGCGGTCGGTTGTGGCTTTTGACTGGTGGCTCATTATTTTTATAGGTAGCCCTTGGGGGCTTTTAATTTTTAATGGGCTAATGATAATGCATTTGTTGCTGGATGGGGCAGTTGAAAAATAAAAAAGGCGGTGTGACCGCCTTTTTAAAATCAGAATTCAACGATTTTTTGGTGTTTAGATGATTAGCGCCTGTATCGCGGCTGTCCTTCCGGTAATTCTCTGGTTTTCTGGTTGATATTATCGATGGTTCTTTGTTGTATGTTATCCATTCTAGATCTGACATCATCTATATTTCTATCGACCGGATTTTGTTGGTTATATTGATTATAGCGCGGTTCCTGACCTCGCCAGTCATCAGCATCACGGGAATTATCATGGTCTCTGGATTGATTAATATCTTGTCTTTCGTCGGCCCTCTCCCTGCCGCGAAGATTGTCCCCTGTTTCTGACTGCTTATTGCTATTCAACAGTCGGGCATCAGGACCAGAGCTTTCATTGTGGTGATTGTCGTGAGTATTCGGTTGCTTGGCAATAGCCGCGCCAGATATGGATAGGGCTAAAACGGCTATCGGAAGTGACAAATAGTTTAGGGTTATCATAATGAGTACCTGAGTTATTATAACGAACCAAAATAAGCCGCTAACGCTTTAAAATCAGCCTCGGACAGGTTGGCGATAATGGCTTGCATCGGCCCGCTCTTACGTGAACCGTCCTTGAAGGCTTTTAATTGTTGCACAAGGTATTCAGGGTGCTGTCCGGCAAGCCTTGGGAACTGGCCGTTACCTTGAGCCGCGGAGCCATGGCATCCCAGACACATAGCGGCTTTGGCTTCGCCTGATTTTGCCAATGCCGGGTCGCCGCCAGCTTTGACAGGTTTCTGGCTGGAAAAATAACCGGCAAGGTTATTGATGTCTACATTGCTCAGGTCAGCGGTCATTGATTGCATCATGATATTGATGCGGTCTCCGGCCTTGAATGCTTTGAGTTGGTTGACCAGATAGGTTGGTTGTTGTGCCGCCAAGTTGGGCCATTGCGAGTTGCTGCTGTTACCATTAGGACCATGACAGCTGACACAGGAACTTGCTTTTTGTTCTCCGCCTGCACTATCTGCGGCTAAAGTCGGCAATGTAAAAAAAACAGCGAAAAAGAAAGATAAGATAAGCGATTGTTGTGGTAAGTTCATGGTTCACCTTATAGGATAGGGTTGTCTATCTGTTAGACTGGTTATTGAACGAATCTGCCTTTTCTGATAGGAACTTCACTATACAACCAAAAAGATTAACTGATAACAAAAAGTTAGAGAAACCTAGGATGGGAGTTGATTTCAGAGAATGTCATTTATTTTTACCATGAAGAGCACGAAAGGCATGAAGAATTTGCTGTATTTACTTCCTGCGTTTTTTCTTCATTATCTTCGTGCTCTTCATGGTAATAAAAACAAGTTATAAACTCAATAATAGATATTGTTACGCATCAGCCCCCCCTTAGGATCGAATTTGCAAGGGAGGTGAAATGTCTATGTGTTGTACGCAGGAGAAGAGTCCTATGTCCAGGACTCCTGAACATGGCAAAAAATACCGTTATTTTACGATGCGTAAATTGGGTTTGGCTGTCGGTTTTTTTACCGGCGGCGGTTCATCGTCACCATCGTTGTCTTCCTGATCGAAGATCATGCCTTTGCCGTTTTCTTTAGCGTAGATTGCCAATACTGCGGTTATTGGTGTGGCAATGTGCATGGGTTTTCCGCTAAACCGGGCATTGAATTCAATTTCATCGTTGCCGAGAGAAAGACCCTGTATGGCTTCCGGCCTGATATTCAAAACGATTTTTCCGTCTTCAATAAATTCGGTCGGTAAAATGGCGCGGGTATCTTGTGCATCCACAAGCAGATGCGGCGTCAGATTGTTGTCAATAATCCATTCGTAAATTGAACGAATTAAATAAGGCTTTAGAGAGGTCATGTTGCTAAGGTTTATTTTAAAGGCTCGATCATTTCTTTTTCGGCTTCGCTCAGGCTGCGTTTAAATGCGGCTCTGTTGAATATGCGCTGGGCATAATTGGTGATGACTTCACTGGGTGTTGATATGTCAATACCTATGCTCGGTAGGCGCCATAATAAGGGCGCGATGACGCAGTCTATCAGAGAAAATTCATCACTCATAAAATAGGGTCTGGCGGCAAAAATAGGCTCGGCAGCCAAGATACCTTCCCTGAGCATTTTCTTAGCGCGGGCTGATTTTTTCTCGCCGGAAAATAAAATTTCATCCAGTAACTGATACCAGTCCTGGTCGATACGCTTGATCAGCATTCTGGCATTTGCCCGTGAAACCGGATCCATTTGGTGCAATGGGGGGTGCGGAAAACGTTCGTCCAGATATTCCATGATGATGCGCGAGTCATAGAGAACCAAGTCGCGTTCAATCAGTGTTGGCGACGTGCCGTTGGGATTTAGCTCTAGTAAATCCTCAGGCGGCTCAGTCGGGTCGTAATATTCTATGTCTGCGACAACTCCTTTCTCGTGCAAAACAAAGCGGGCGCAGTGGCTCATCGCGCATGTTGGAGATGAGAAAAGCGTCATTACAGATTTACGAGTAATATTTGTCACGAATAACAACCTCTTTAAGACGTGTAGGGCGGTAAAAAAAAGCATTATAACATGGTTGTCGAGGTTTTTATTTTCAGTTGTTGGCAAGATGTGTTGACGACTGCATGGATGCAGAGTAATGCAGGAACAGCGTAGCGGTGTGTCGAGGTGCGCCGTGTAATGATGGGCTTTGTTTCTCAGTCCATCATTACACGGCGTTTCCCACCTCAAGAATTAATGGATATTTTTCCAGTATTCTTTCTTTAGCAGATAAGCTAAAACGATAAACATTAAAATAAAAAATAGCACATATTTTCCGATGCGCTGTCTTTCAAGCTGCACCGGTTCACCGACATACACCAAGAAATTAACCAAGTCATTGACGAAAATTTCAAACTCGCCTTCGGATAAGGTACCAGGCTCTTTAAGAACTAAGTTGGTATATTCATGACCCCATATATTTTTTCTAGGTTCTGCATGCTGCTCACCTTGCAATTGCCAGAGCGGGTTAGGCATAGCGGTATCCTCGAAAATCAGGTTGTTTACCCCTCTAGGGCTTTTGGGATCAATATAGTAACTTTTTAAATAGCTGTACAGCCAATCCGCACCACGCGATCTGGCAATTAACGACAAGTCGGGCGGCTGGGTACCAAACCATTTTTCTGCGTCGTGGCCATTCATAGCGCTGTGCATTTGATCATAGATATTGGCCCCTTCCGGCGCAATGTCTTTTAACACTTTCTTAGGGTCGACATCAATATCAAGAGCAATACGCAAGTAACGGATATGCTTGATTGAATGGCAGCCCAGACAATAAGTGACAAAGTGTTTTGCACCGCGTTGCAATGAATCATTATTGGAAAGATCAATACTCGCTTCTTGCAGCTTAATACCTTCCGAGGCGACAGCCCCAAAAGATAGTGATAACAATAAAAGCAATGCTGTTAAATTTTTCATATTAATCCAGACTCCCTTTTGCATTTTTTGCTAACCGGCTGATAAGGTTTTTTATGCCTTTGGGATTAGGTCTTATGGCAAAAAAAGAGCTTTGAAAAGCAGGGTGGCCGATTTCAGTAGATCCCGGTTTTATTTGGATGATTTCCTCAATTAATGCAGGCAACTGCTCCTCAATACTATGTACTGAGGTTAAGCGTTTTGGCACCGGCTTGGTTTTTTCCCAGCGGGTATACAGGGGCATCAACAAGAAGAAGCCGAAATAAATCGCGGTAAAAAATCGCGCGACGATTGTCGCTGTAGGTGTTGCAGGTTGTGTGCCTAAATAGCCTAAAGCTATAAAACTGATAACAAACAGCACCAAGGCTTTTTTGTAGATGCCGCCGCGATAACGAATCGATTTGACCGGGCTGCGATCCAGCCAAGGCAACAGGAACAATACGACAATCGCGCCGCCCATGCCGATAACCCCGGCAAATTTATCGGGAATTGCTCTTAAAATGGCATAGAAAGGCGTGAAATACCAGACGGGCGCTATGTGTTCCGGGGTTTTCATCGGGTCGGCAGGGATAAAATTGGCGGGCTCGAGAAAATAGCCGCCCATTTCCGGCATGTAAAAAATAACCGTGGCGAAGAACAACATAAACACGCCGACACCGACCAGATCTTTGACGGTGTAATAGGGATGAAACGGAATACCGTCGACAGGATGGCCCCAGGGGTCTTTGGAATCCTTGATTTCAATGCCGTCCGGGTTGTTTGAACCCACTTCATGCAAGGCAACAATATGCAGGAATACCAGCATGATCAAAGCCAGTGGTACAGCAATAACATGGAAGGCGAAAAAGCGGTTCAGGGTGGCATCGGAAACCACATAATCGCCCCGTAGCCAGAGTGACAGGTCATCGCCGATCACAGGAATGGCGCTGAACAGCGAGATGATAACCTGGGCGCCCCAGTAGGACATTTGTCCCCAAGGCAACAGATAGCCCATAAAGGCTTCGGCCATCAGGGCGACAAATAACAGCATGCCGAAAATCCAGACCAGTTCACGGGGATGTTTGAACGAACCGTACAGCAAGCCTCTGAACATGTGCAGATAAACCACGATAAAAAATGCCGATGAACCGGTCGAGTGCATGTAGCGAATCAGCCAGCCCCAGCTCACATCGCGCATGATGTATTCGACGGAATCGAAGGCCAGCTTGGCATCCGGTTTGTAGTTCATCGTTAAAAATATACCGGTCAGAATCTGGTTAACCAGCACCAGCAAAGCCAGTGAACCGAAGAAATACCAAAAGTTAAAGTTCTTGGGCGCGTAATAATGCGCCATGTGTTCATTCCAGAGTTTGGTCAGCGGAAAACGCGCCAAAAACCAGTCGTTACATTCAGTTATGCGGTTACGTTTCATGCGCTTTCTTCCTCTGGAGCTTCACCAATAATCAGCTGTGTCTCAGTAATATAGCGGTAAGGAGGTATTTCCAGGTTGGTAGGCGCCGGTACGCCGCGATAAACGCGACCAGCCAGATCAAACCAGGAGCCATGGCACGGACAGAAAAAACCGCCTTTCCATTTTTCGCCAAGGTCATTGGGGGCTATTTCAGGACGAAACGTGGGTGAACAGCCTAAGTGGGTACATAAACCCACGGCTACAAAAACTTCCGGCTTAATGGAACGCACCGGGTTTTTGCTGGATTCCGGTTGTATCGATTCCAGAGAAAGCGGATCTCTGAGTTCATTCTCCAACGTTTTTAGTGTTTTAAGAACCTGAGGAGTCCTGTTGAGTATCCAGACCGGTTTGCCTCGCCATGCGACTCTGATTAATTGGCCGGGTTCCATTTTACTGATGTCAACTTCAACAGGAGCGCCGGCGGCCATGGCCTTGGCGCTAGGTTGCATTTGAGCAAGAAAAGGAACGGCTAAATAGCCAGTGCCGACTGCGCCAACCACGGTCAAGGCCGAGGTTAAAAACTGGCGTTTGGACTGATCGACGCCTTCATTATTCATTATAGAACTCTCCTGATTAAGTCTGCGCTTCTTTAAGGGCGCATTATTTCTAGCGCCAATATACCATCAGAGCTTATAAGATTTGAAGTGCTTATGCCGCCGGTTTAGGTATTTGTTAGCTATTTAAAAGGGCTTAATGTAATGCGTGATACACAAGCCTATGATATTACGATATATTATTGTTTTGAAAAACACGATAACACAGTTAATTTTTTTATTTATGGGGCGCCTAGACATTTTGTTAGTGCGGTAATAAACGCTGTATTTTCTTCAGGTTTGCCGATGGTTACCCGCAGGCAATCGGCCAGCAAGCCGCCTTGAGCGCTAAGATTTTTAATTAAAACGCCTTGTTGTTTTATCGACGCAAAGATGTCGTTTGCCCGATTTTCTGGCGTTTTAAAAAGAATAAAATTTGCGGAACTGGGATAAACGGTAATGCCGTTCAGCGTATTAAGCCGGTTAAAGACGACCGACCGTTCAGCACAAATCTGTTGCGTTTGCTGATCAAACAAGGCTTTGTTGGACAGGGCAAAATCGGCGGTGATTTGAGTTAGACTGTTAATATTATAGGGCAGGCGAACTTTATGCAGTTGTTCAATGGTATCCGGTGTGCCTGCGATGTAGCCGAGGCGTAAGCCCGCCAGGCCCAGTTTCGATACGGTGCGCATGACCAGCAGGTTGTCATATTGTCCCAGGCTGCTGATAAAGCTGGCGTCGGCAAAAGGGGCGTAGGCCTCATCAATCACCACCAAGCCTTTGGCGGTTTTTATGATGTCCCGAATCGACGCTTCGGAAAATAAATTTCCGGTGGGATTGTTAGGATAGGCCAGAAAAATGACCGAAGGCTGATATTTTTCTATCGCAGCGAGCATGGCCGGCATATCCAGGTCGAAGCTGTCTGCCAGCAACGGGATGCCTTGGTAGTTGAGTCCCAGACACAGACTGAGCTGTTTATACATCACAAAACCGGGATCGGGCGCCAATACGCAGGCACTGGCAGGCAATGCCATCAGTAGCAGTTGAATGATTTCATCAGAGCCATTGCCCAGCAGCACATCGAACTGATCGGGTATTTGATTCAGGTGTTTGATGGTTGCCGTCAGCTGTCTGGCTTCAGGGTCGGGATAGCGGTTCAACGGACAGTCTTTCAGGGTTTCCAGCCAGTCTGTCTTGATGTCTTCAGGCCAGCTGTAGGGGTTCTCCATCGCATCCAGTTTGATCAAACCGGTCGCATCGGCCACTTTGTAAGCGGACATTGCCAGGACTTCTTTGCGGAATATGGAAGTGATTGTCATAGGTTTAAGATGAAAGATGAAAGGCACAAGGCGAAAGACCAAGGGCGAAAGGCTTGACACAAGCAGGGTTGTTTTCGCCCTTGGCCCTTCGTCTTTAGCCTTCTTTTAGTCTGTTTTTATTCTATATTCCGCAGATCGCGCATGAGCGGTCAGGCTTTCGCCCCGCGCCAATATCGATGCGGTTTTACCCAGCGTATCGGCACCTGCCTGGGAACAGTTGATCAAGCTGGAGCGTTTTTGGAAATCGTAAACACCCAACGGTGAAGAAAAACGTGCGGTGCTGGAGGTCGGTAACACATGGTTAGGCCCGGCACAGTAGTCGCCTAAGGCTTCGGCGGTGTAGCGGCCCATGAAGATGGCCCCTGCGTGGCGAATGTTTTTACATAAAGCTTCCGGGTCTTCAATGGAGAGTTCCAGATGTTCAGGCGCAATAATATTGGCCACATCAACGGCGGCATTTAAGTCGTTGACCTTGATTAATGCGCCGCGCGTAGTCAGCGATGTCCTGATAATCCCGGCGCGTTCCATGCTCGGCAATAGTTTGTTGATGCTTAGCTCAACAGCGTCCAGGAAAGCTACGTCAGTACTGATTAATATGGATTGAGCATTTTCATCATGTTCAGCCTGCGAAAACAGATCCATCGCAATCCAGTCGGGATTGGTTTGGCCGTCGCAGATAATCAGGATTTCCGAAGGCCCGGCAATCATGTCGATGCCCACTTGTCCGAATACCAGCTTTTTCGCAGTAGCCACATAAATATTGCCGGGGCCGACAATTTTCGCCACAGCAGGGATGGTTTCCGTGCCGTAAGCCAGCGCGGCAACGGCCTGAGCGCCGCCGATGGTAAACACGCGGTCTACACCGGCCAGATAAGCCGCCGCCAGCACCAGTTGGTTAGTTGCGCCATCCGGTGCAGGGACAACCATGATCAATTCGCCGACGCCTGCGACCTTGGCCGGTATCGCATTCATCAACACCGAAGACGGGTAGGCGGCTTTACCGCCGGGCACATAAAGCCCTACGCGATCCAACGGGGTGATTTTTTGTCCAAGAACGGTGCCGTCTGCCTCGGTGTATTGCCATGACTCCATTTTCTGGTGTTCGGCATAAGCGCGAATACGGTCTGCGGCGGTTTGCAGCGCTTGAGCCTGTTCGGCAGGTAAACCATTCCAGGCCGATTTCAGGGTTTCCGGCGACAATTCCAGTTCGGAGGCTCGCGTGACCGCGCGATGATCAAAGCGGTTGGTGTATTCAATAACCGCTTTATCGCCGTTGTTGCGGACATCGGCAATAATAGCCAGAACGCGCTGATGAATTTCCAGATCGTCGGCATCATCAAAGGCCAGCAAATCTTGTAATTGCCGGTCAAAATCGGCTGATGAGGCATCGAGTCGGGTGATATTTATGTCGGACATAAGATAACCAAAGTTTAGGATGTGTTGATGTTATGTATTGTCCACGAAAGGCACGAAAAGCACGAAAAAGTTTTTAAAACGTTATCGTTCCCACGCTCCAGCGTGGGAACGCAGTTGGCAATGCTCCAGCGTTGCCAAGCTTGGTGCTGCGCCTGTTCTTGTTAGTCATGGCAATGCACTTGTCATCTGTTAATAATTAAAACTGCTGCTGGCAGTCTCAAGCGGGGCAGCATATCCCGTCCGGGTTGTGGAAGACGCTGGAGCGTCAGTGACTGCATTCCCACGCCGGAGCGTGGGAACGATGCAAATCATTTTTCGTGTCTTTCGTGCTTTTCGTGGACATTAAATGAGTTGCTAAGATCTTTTTGCCAGAGTCTTCTCAAACTGATCCAGCAGCGATTGGATCGCCTGATGCTTCATTTTCATCGCCGCTTTGTTGACCACCAGTCTGGAGCTGATATGCATAATCAGGTCTCGTGGCTCCAGGTCATTGGCTTTTAGCGTGTTGCCGGTATCAACCAGGTCGACAATGCAATCGGCAAGACCGACCAGCGGCGCCAGTTCCATTGATCCGTACAGTTTAATGATTTCAGCCTGTATACCAAGGCTTGCAAAATAACGCTGGGTTATTTTGACGTATTTGGTCGCAACGCGAACGCGGCCGGCAATCGGCGGCGCGTCTTTATGCGCTGCGGTCATTAACCGGCAACAGGCGATGTTCAAGTCCAGCGGTTCATACAGGCTTTCTGCGCCATGCTCCAGCAGGATGTCTTTTCCGGCAATGCCCATGTCGGCGGCACCATATTCAACAAAGGTAGGCACGTCGGTGGCGCGGATGATGACCAGCTGCACGTCATCCCGGGTGGTGCGTAATATCAGTTTACGGCAGGTAAGCGGGTCGTCAATCGGCGTAATGCCGGCTTCTGCCAATAACGGCAGGGCATCTTCATAAATCCGGCCTTTGGATACGGCTATGGTTATCATAATAATAAAACCTTATCTTGGGACGCGGCGTATGGTCGCACCGAGTTGGGATAGTTTTTCTTCGATGTGATCATAGCCCCGGTCGATATGATAAATACGATCGACTAAGGTATCGCCTTCGGCCACCAGAGCGGCTATTACCAGACTTGCCGAAGCCCTTAAATCGGTTGACATAACCGGTGCGCCGGTCAATTTTTTAACGCCGGTGACGATGGCGGTATTGGATTCCAGCTTGATGTCGGCACCCATGCGCTGCAATTCCTGAATATGCATGAAGCGGTTTTCAAAAACCGTTTCAGTGATAATACCGACGCCATCGGCAATAGCATTCATGGCGGTGAACTGTGCCTGCATATCGGTCGGAAAAGCCGGATAGGGCGAGGTGCGTACCGAAACGGCTTTGGGTTTTTTGCCGTGCATATCCAGTTTGATCCAGTCCTTGCCGGTAGTGATGTCAGCACCGGCTTCAACCAGTTTTTCCAGCACGGCATCCAGAATATCCGGACGGGTATTTTTGAGTTTGATGCTTCCGCCGGTAATTGCCGCGGCAATCAAATAGGTGCCGGTCTCGATCCGGTCGGGAAGAATGTCGTAGTGAATGCTGTCAACACCCAGTTTTTCCACGCCTTCAATAACCAGCACATCGGTGCCGATGCCGGTGATTTTGGCGCCCATTTTGTTAAGAAAGTGAGCCAGGTCGGTGACTTCAGGTTCCTTGGCGGCATTTTCAATAATCGTGGTGCCTTCGGCCAGAGCGGCAGCCATCAGCAGATTCTCGGTGCCGGTAACGGTGATTTGTTCCAGAACCAGGCGGCAGCCTTGAAGTCGGCCCGCTTTGGCGTGGATAAAACCGTTTTCGACGGTGATATCAGCGCCCATCTTTATCAGGCCGTTAATATGGATGTCGACAGGACGCGAGCCGATAGCGCAGCCGCCGGGCAATGACACATGGGCTTCGCCGAATCGGGCCACTAAAGGCCCTAATACCAGTATCGAGGCGCGCATGGTTCTGACCAGTTCGTAAGGCGCGACAAAACTGTTGATAGTGCTGGAGTCGACTTCGATGTTCATTTTCTCGTCGACGGTGAGGTCAACACCCATTCGCCCCAGTAATTCCATGGTGGTGGTGATGTCATGGAGATGCGGTATGTTGCCGACGCTGACCGGAGATTGCGACAGTAAAGTGGCAGCCAGAATCGGTAAAGCGGCATTTTTGGCGCCGGAGATACGTAGTTCTCCAGAGAGTCGTGCGCCGCCGGTAATAATGAGTTTGTCCATGAGTTAAAGGATGTGAGGTTAAGGGTTAAAAGGCGAAAGGCGAAAAAAGCTAAGCACTGATGTCTAAGCTTTCGTCTTGAATAGTTTCCCTTGAGCCTTCATTAAAATGGCTAGATTGATCAAAGCCGCTGAGTTTGGCAAGGTTGAACAATTGTTCGGGAATATTTTTGAAGATTATGTGGGTTCTGTTGTGCTGGGAATATTTTATCCATTCAATCATCAGCGCCAATCCCGCGCTGTCTGTAGAGGAGACGCGGCCCAGATCAATAGTGATTTCTTTTGCCGATTTCAGGAAAGAAAATGATTTGAGGGTCTGCTTGTCGATGGTAGCAAAAGTTAAATCGCCAGCAATAACAAAATTTCCAGGCCCCTCTTTAGTGATATTCAATTGGCTCATTTTTTTTCTGATGCCGATTTAAACAGAAATTGACCGATCGCCTTTTCCAAAATAATGGCGGATTGAGTGATTTCAATTTCCCCGCCATCTTTTAAGAGTTCATCCGATCCGCCCGCTTCCAGGCTGACATATTGTTCGCCTAATAAACCGGCAGTAAAAACGCTGGCGGTGGTGTCTTCGGGTAGCGTATTGTATTGTGAATCAATATTCAGCTGCACAACCGATTGATAGGTTTTAGAGTCGAAGCTAATGGCGCTGACCCTGCCGATTTTAACGCCGGCTGATGAAACCGGTGATTTAACCTTCAAGCCGCCGGAGTTCTCAAAACGGGCAGTAATCGTATAGCCATCGTGCTCGGTAAACGAGCCTAGATTACTGACTTGCATCGCAAGAAAAAACAAGCCGACTATGCCTGATGCGACAAAGAGTCCGACAAGCGTATCTTGAGTACGGGTGTGTTGCATATTAATTATCTCCAAACATGAGTGCGGTCAGAATAAAATCAAGACCTAAAATACTAAAAGCTGAATTAACGACGGTACGGGTAGTGGCTCGACTGACTCCTTCAGAAGTCGGGATGGCGTCATAACCTTCAAACAGTGCTATCCATGAAGCGACAAAGCCAAACACGATGCTTTTGATAACGCCATTGATAATGTCATCCTGAAAATCCAGTTTGGCTTGCATTTGTGACCAGTAAGCGCCTTCATCAACGCCCAACAAGCCAGAGCCAACCATTTGTCCGCCAATAATACCCACAGCACTGAAGAGTGCTGCAAGTAACGGCATGGACAGGAATCCGGCCAAAAAGCGCGGAGAAATAATGCGTTTAATCGGGTCGACGGCCATCATTTCCATGCCCGATAGCTGTTCTGTCGCTTTCATCAGACCAATTTCCGCCGTTAACGCAGAACCGGCCCGGCCTGCGAATAACAGCGCCGCAACCACGGGGCCGAGTTCCCTGACCAATGAGGCCGCAACCATGACTCCCAGCGTTTCTTCCGCACCGAAATCAGAGAGTATGTAATAGCCTTGCAGGCCCAACACCATGCCGACAAACAGCCCCGAAATGGTGATAATCAGAAAAGATAGCACGCCGACCGAATACATCTGGTTAAACAGCAGCTTGGGGCGGGCCAATACACTGAGTATGCCGGAAAGGGTTTGTAGCAGGAAAAATGTGCCGCGCCCGAGTTTGGTAAAGCTGGTGCGGGTGTTTTCGCCCAAATGCTGTAGAAATTCAATCATTTTAAAGTAAGGTGCAAGTGCAAGGCTAAAGGTAAAAAAGTGAACCTTAATAACGTTTTCCAGTCGACAATAAGTCATCGATATAATCTTTTGCCGGATAATGAAAATGCGCCGGGCCGTCGGCAGCGCCGGTCATGAATTGCTGCACCCAGTCCGATTCGGATTGTTCAATTTCCTTAGGGCTGCCTTGACCGACAATTTTTCCTTCGGAAATGACATAAATATAATCCGCTATGGCCGCTGTTTCCTGAACATCGTGAGAGACAACGATACTGGTCAGTCCCAAAATAGTGTTCAGCGACTTGATCAGATGAACCAATGCGCCTTTGGAAATAGGATCCTGGCCGGTAAAAGGTTCATCGTACATGATCATCATCGGATCCAGCGCAATGGCCCTGGCCAACGCAATACGCCTGGCCATGCCGCCGGAAAGTTCGTTAGGCATTAAGTTACGCGCCCCTCTCAAGCCGACTGCTTGCAATTTCATCAGCACCAAGGTGCGAATCATCGACTCGGGAAGGTGAGTATGTTCGCGCAACGGGAAAGCCACATTATCAAAGACATTCATGTCGGTTAATAACGCACCGCTTTGGAACAACATGCCCATGCGTTTACGCAGATTGTACAGCTCGGAACGGCGAAGGCGGTGGACATTGTTACCATCGACGCTAACCGTGCCTTGCGCAGGAAACAGTTGTCCGCCGATCAGTTTTAACAGCGTCGTCTTGCCTGTGCCGCTAGGTCCCATGATGGCAGTAATTTTACCGCGCTCAAATTCCAGCGAAATATCGTCAAATATTTTCTTGTTACCGCGAGAAAACGACAAGTTTTTAACAGAAACCAGGCTGTTTTGCGGGGAGACGCTGTTATCCATGCGTAGTTTGAGATAATGTGAAAATTAAACAGACTATTTTCTATGACTATTCCCTGTTAAGTCAATCTATTGTGCAGCTGGTCTGAAAGGCAGCCGATATATAAGGTTGAATTTGCCTGGGCCTTGTGGATGCCTGAACACTATTTTTGTCAGGATTGTCGGTATGTTTGCTGTAGTCAAGATCATCGGCAGCCATTATCGACATAGGGAGTGATGTAAATCTAAAATATTTCGTGTATCCTTTTTTAGTAACCAAGCTAACCGTCAGGGACACGAAGTCGCTGAACGTTTCGTTTATACCGTAATCGGTTTATTTAGCAGATAGAAGACAATAAAATCCTATTGTCGCCGTTATTCGTGGAAAGAAACGATTGATAATAATATCTTGGACCGTTCAGTCTCATAAACCTGCAATATCATTGTGAAAAAACTTACCCAAAACTATCTAGTCGGCATCGACCTTGGCACAACGCATACCGTGGTCGCTTACGCTAAAGCCGATAATAAAAGTCAAGAAATACAAATTTTTCAAATCGAGCAGCTGATCGCTCCCGGCCAAGTTGCCGCAAGACCGTTGTTGCCGTCGGTGCGTTATCATCCTGCGACCGGCGAATTGTCAGAGGCCGATCTTTCGTTCCCTAGCGGTGCGGAATTATCGGGTGCTACCGCCGTCATTGGCGAGGCCGCACGTCTGTTGGGTGCGAAAAGCAAAGGCCGATTTGTCACCAGCGCCAAAAGCTGGCTATCGCATCCGTCGGTGGATCATGCCGCTGACATTCTGCCGTGGGGCAGCGGCGATGACATTAGCAAAGTTTCGCCTATAGCGGCCAGCGCCAGTTATTTGTCGCACATCCGTACCGTCTGGGGACATCAATTTCCGGATGCGCCGCTGGAAAAACAGGATATTGTGATTACCGTTCCCGCCTCGTTCGATGAAGCTGCCAGATCCCTGACGCTGGAGGCGGCGAAACTTGCGGGATTGTCTAATGTCCGGCTGCTGGAAGAGCCACAGGCTGTTTGCTACGACTGGTTAAGACGCAATACCGGCACCATTAAACAGGCGTTGGCTAATGTGCATTTATTGCTGGTGTGCGATGTAGGCGGCGGCACTACCGATTTGACGCTGATCAAAGTAGAGCAGGGCGAGCAGGAGCCTAAATTAACCCGCATCGGGGTCGGCGACCATTTAATGCTGGGCGGCGACAATATCGATCTGGCCTTGGCGCATCTTGCCGAAAGCCGCCTGGATAACGGTGGAAAACGCCTGTCGGCGGCGGATTTGTCGCAGCTGATCGAACAATGTCGGATTGCCAAAGAGCGCCTGTTGGCAGACGATGCGCCGGAGCAAATCAATGTCACCTTGCTGGGCGGAGGCTCCAAACTGATCGGCGGCTCCCGTTCTGTTCCTCTGTCTAGGGATGAAGTCAGGAGCATTGCGCTGGACGGTTTTTTCCCGTTGTCGGGTCTTGATGAATTGCCGGACAGAAAACGTAGCGGCGTGGTCGAGTTTGGCTTGCCGTATGCAGCAGAACCTGCGGTCAGCAAACATATCGCCGCGTTTTTAAAGCTGCACGGCAGCGCATCCCGCGAGGCTTTCTCCGCGCCTACTCCCGGCAGGCTTGCGGCATACACACCATCCCTGGCGATCGCCGCGCCGGTTCCTGACCGGCCTGCGACATACACACCATCCCTGGCGATAAAAGGGGAGGGCGGCGTACCGGATGCACTGTTGCTTAATGGCGGCGTGTTCCGCAGTCAGCCGATTACCCAGCGCATGGTCGATTTAATCCAGTCATGGCGCTCCAGTCCGCCGCTATTGCTGGAAAACAAGTATCCCGAATTGTCCGTCGCTTTCGGAGCGGTCAGTTATGCGCTTGCGCGGCGGGACAAAAAACTTAAGATTGGCGGGGGCGCGGCACGCAGTTATTTCCTGCTGGTCGATACCGACGATTCTGCCAAGCAGCAAGGAATTTGTATCTTGCCCAAAGGCAGTGAAGAAGGCGATGAAGTGATCCTGAAAAACCGGCGTTTTGCGCTGCGCTTAGGCGTGCCGGTGCGTTTTCACCTGGTTTCATTGTCTGGCGACGGCGACTTCAAACCGGGCGATGTGACCGACATTACCGACTTGTTTCATTCCCTGCCGCCGCTGGCTGTGGCGTTTGAAGGCGATGACAGCAAGCTGAATGCCGAGGTCATTGTCGAACTGGCGGTTAGCCAAACCGAAGTCGGTACGCTTAAGATTCAATGTATTGCCGTTGAAGATAGCAGCCAGCGTTGGGATGTAGAGTTTCAGATCAGAAAAAAAACAGTCGGGTTGCAAATAGATGCGGCTTTGCCCGGAAATTTTAACCAGATTGCCGAACGGATACAGGCTGTTTTCGGCGCGAAATCCAGACAGATTGACCCCAAAGCGGTAAAAAATCTGCGCGCCGATCTGGAAAAACTCATCGGTGTAGCCCGTACCGAATGGACGACGCCGTTGCTGAGAGCCATGTTCGCGGTCTTGCTGGAGGGAGGGAAATACCAACGCCGCTCAGATAATCACGAACGCGTCTGGCTGAGTCTGGCGGGTTTTTGTTTGCGTCCCGGATTCGGTTATCCTCTGGATGACTGGCGCGTCGAGCAGCTGTGGAAAAACTATCCGCAAGGCATCCAGTTTGTTAACGAAACCCAAAACTGGACGGAATGGTGGACGCTGTGGCGACGGATGGCGGGCGGCCTGGATGCGGCGGCGCAGGAACGGATTTTTACCGATATTACAAAATTCCTGGACCCTGCTGCGGCAAGGCAACCCGGCGTTATCAAGCAAATCAAAAATCGCGGTTACGACGATATGGTTAGGCTGGCGGCGGTTTTGGAGCGTCTTCCTGTCGCCAAGAAAATACAACTGGGCGAATGGCTGTTAAAACGTCTGGAAAAAGCCAGCGAACCCAATCAGACCTGGTGGGCCGTGGGACGCATCGGGGCAAGAATGCCGTTTCACGGCAGCAGCCACAATGTTATTCCCGCCAACATCGTCTGTTTGTGGTTACAACAGATGTTGGCGGTAGACTGGAAGAAAATTCCGCAGGCCGGTTTTGCTGCTACACTCATTGCGCGTATGAGCGGCGACAGGGCGCGGGATATTGATGAAACTACGCGCCTACAAATCATCGAAAAACTAAAGTTAAATAAAGCGCCTGCATCCTGGATAGACATGGTCGAGCAGCAAAAAGAGCTGGACGAAAAGGAAGAAAAACAGGTCTTTGGCGAAGCATTGCCGCCGGGATTAAAGCTTATTACTGAAGCGTAGCATTTAAAGAAGGTCACAATGAAGTTAGTCAGTATCGTCATCGTCGTAGGATTTATCCTGCTGTATTTTATAGATTCGGCATTTAAACTTAACCCGTTTAATGTGGAAATGTTAATTCATAGTGGTCTGAGGTTTCTTACCGGCTTTATGGTTCTCGGAATCGGGGTTTTTTATGCTCATCAAATCAAACTCAGATATGCGGTTGGTCTGGTATTGCTACTTGCCTTGGGCGATGACATTTGGGATTACACCAGAGATGTCAACAGTTTCCGTTTTGAAGTCATGCTGCACAGCATCTATATGTTGGCATGGGGGGCTTTGGCGGGGTATGCGCTTATGAAGGGATTGATGACTAAGGTTCGTAGGTTGGAATAAGGCCTCCCAATCTGTTCTGCGTGAGTCCTTCGGCTTTTGTTCAGAAGAGCCTTGTCGAAAGGCGTAGCGCGTGGTCGCGTTTCCGGCGGAACACCGGAAACGCCTATTTTTGCTTACGCGCTAACTGGCTTATTCCGGTTTACTTGGCTACCGGCACGATGACCGGCAGAAACAAAAAACTCGATATTGTTTGTTGTCGGTGCTGTTGGCGTTGGATACATGACAATCAACTTTGCTTGTTTCATGGTTTTTTCATATCGATTATTAATTAGGAGTGCTTATATAAAGCTTATTGGTAAGGTTTGTAAAATACCCGCTTGCTATCAAGCAATAGGCTTTGCCTATTGATAAGGAATTTCCATGGAAATGCATCATGGCTGTTTGCGATAAGGGATGTTTACCCGCGGCGCAATTCGTCTATGTATCCCAAGCTTCTTTGACGCCAGCGATTAAGAAACTTGAACTGGGCGGTGAGTTGTTTACCTGAAAACCGCAGTTAGTCCACGAAAGACACGAAAGAAATCAGTATGTTGTATTTTGCAGCCATTCACCCTTTGGGCATAGCTATCTACACAAGTTTTCCTGAATTATGCGTTCCCACGCTCCCGCGTGGGAACGCGAGAACACACGATAAATTGTAGGGGCGACCGGCCGCCCGCCCATTGCCCACCATAGCTTGACGGGCCATGGTGTCTCGGCCAAAACGTTTAAATACGCCAGGAAGTGGGAGTAACGCCTACATCGCGATGAGGGTGTGACTTCGTTTAAAGCGCCTACTGTAGGTAGTCGCCGATTGAACAACGCATTGTTGACTGACTGGGCGACTAAAGTCGCCCCCGCAACCCTGTCCATGCGTCAACTTAATGGTGGTGACACTCTTGCGTGAAAGCGAGCGAATAACTTGCGTAGATAGCTATGCCCTTTGAGTGACGATCTACAACTTGGTATCTCTCTGAATATTTTCGTGTTTTTCGTGGATCAAATGATTTTTCTAGGTTTAAGTGGGACAGGGCGGACTGTCAGTTAACGGCATTAGGCCACATCCGACAGGGCCTGGAATTAGTCGTAAGATTTACGCGATTTACAGGCAGTCGATATCGACAAAACCTGAATTGCAGGCGTTGATTTCAAAATTGGGTTTAGGAGGGGGCGACTAAAAACTGATCATGTTTCCATAAAAGCCGCAATGGCTTATTGACTGGTTGAGTATGCGATTGAGCGATGCGTATTCGTTTGTGCCGGTCATCCTAGAAAAATCATTTGATCCACGAAAAACACAAAAAGCACGAAAATATTCAAAGAGATACCCAGTTGTAGATCGTCACCCAAAAGGTGAATGATTGCGTAATACAACATACTGATTTCTTTCGTGTCTTTCGTGTCTTTCGTGGACTAACTGCGGTTTTTAGTGTTATGGCCTCAACTCCCAAGCAATGTAAGCATCTCGTCCCTACTAATCACCTCTTTCTCTTGTAACAACTCGGCCAGTTTTTCCAATGCCGACCTGTTTGCAACGATGATTTCACGCGCACGTGTTTCACCTTCTTCGACCAGCGCTATTATTTCGGTATCGATAAGTCGGGCTGTCACATCGGAGTAATTACGATACTCTGAAACTTCTGTTTCCAAAAACTGAAGCTGCTGGCGCTTGCCGTATGTCAATGGCCCCATTTTTTTGCTCATGCCCAGATTGCAAACCATGTTGCGGGCAATCTCACTGGCCTTTTCCAGGTCATTCTGGGCGCCAGTTGAGATACTGCCCAAAACAATTTCCTCGGCCATGCGTCCGCCCAGCAATATGGCTATCTGGTCTTTCAGCTCATCTTCTGTCGATAAAAACTTTTCCTCTACCGGCAATTGCAAAGTGAATCCTAAGCCCGATACGCCACGGGGAATAATGGAAATTTTATGCACCGGCTGTCCGGTTGGCACATGCTCGGCGACCATTGCGTGTCCTGCCTCGTGAAAAGCCACTCGGCGCTTTTCGTTGGGATTTAAAACCCGATTCTTTTTTTCCGGCCCGGCCAATATGCGATCGATAGCCGACTCGAAGTCTTCTTTTTCGACCTTATTGTGATCGACCCGTATCGCCATTATCGCCGCTTCATTGGCTATGTTGGCAAGATCTGCACCAACCAGTCCAGGCGTACGCCTGGCAATGATTGACAGATCGATATTTTCAGCCAGCGTCAGCGCTTTGGTATGCAATTTAAGGATCTCAATACGGTCTTGCAAATCCGGTTTATCAACAACAATTTGACGGTCGAAGCGTCCGGAGCGCAACAGCGCTTTATCAAGTATTTCAGGGCGATTGGTTGCCGCCATCACCACCACGCCAACCGATGTATCGAAACCGTCCATTTCGGTCAGCAGCTGGTTCAAGGTCTGTTCGCGCTCGTCATGCCCGCCGATCATCACCGGGCCGCCACGGCTACGACCAATGGCATCGAGCTCATCAATAAAAATGATGCAGGGCGCTTGATTTCGTGCCTGCACAAAAAGCTCACGCACTCTGGCTGCGCCAACGCCGACAAATAGTTCAATAAATTCTGATCCGCTGATGTTAAAAAACGGCACCTGCGCTTCGCCGGAAACAGCGCGCGCCAGCAGGGTTTTGCCTGTTCCTGGAGGCCCAACCAGCAACACACCTTTGGGCATGCGTCCACCTAATCGCTGGAATTTTTCCGGTGTTTTTAGAAAATCGATGGACTCTTTAAGTTCTTGTTTGGCGCTATCGGCACCGGCTACATCGTCAAAGGTGATTTTGGCTTGGGTGTCCTGATGAATGTGAATTTTGTCGCCCAAATTAAGAAAAGACTGCGCACCACCGGCTGTGGTACGGCGCATGACCCACGACCAAATAAGCACCAGGATTAACATCGGGATAATCCAGTTGAAAAAAAGATTGCTTAACCAGTTCTCGCTGCTTCTGACGACAAAATCAACCTTGTTTACGGCCAACATCTCAGCAAGATCGGTTTGCCACAACGGAATGGTCATGAAATTTTTGGCAGGTTGCTTGGCGTCATCCGACTTGATAACACCGGTAATAAACCGCTCGGTTACCACCGCCTTATCAATTTTGGCCTCTTTGACAAGATTAATAAATTGACTATAAGGGATTTCATCACGCTGCACTTCTTGAACACTATTAAACAATGTCAGCATCGCGATGAATAACAATGCAAAGTAAATGATTTTTTGTCGTCTGGAGTGGGTGGTTTTTTTATCTAGCGGTTTATTCAGTTCCCGCTCCGGTTCCTGTTTGGATAGATAAGCAAAACCCGCCAGCAATAAATTTTTCAGATAGACGAATAAATTACCCAGTAAGGTGAGTACGGTCTTAATAATATTGTTCTTTGAATCATCCATAACGATGGTGCCTAGCCCTAATTCTTCTATTTTGAAAATGTTCTACCGACTGATCAAGCAATGAAACAACCTCGTCGCAGCCAATAATATTTTTACTGCTATCAAAAATGTAACGAGCCAGATTGGTGATTGCTGCCCAGTTTGCATCATCATTGACAAAATCAAATGCTACGGTAAATAATTCGTTCAGTTTTTTATCTTTTTGTTGCTTATCGGCAGAGAAACAGTGTAAATATTCATTAGTCAAGGCCAGATCGGAGCTGCCGCCATAATTTTTTAGCGCTTTCAGATTGACTAACCGATGGTTAAATAGTTCATCATCAGTGTCTGCGACATGTTTAGCTTCAGCCAACGGCCCGATGAGCAGATTAATAATATCCGCCTCAAAGGCTAACATATAATCCTTTAGCAACTGCGCTGCTGTGTCATTGGGTTCCGTTAATTCATCTACCAGGCCTTCTATTGACGATGGCAACAATTCAATTAACCGGCCGCCTTCGACTCGAGCAATACAATCGTCATGGGTTGTTTGGTAGGCCATGATCTCCGCAGCGGTCACGCGGCTCATTTCCTTGAAAATAATTTTAAAAAAAACCGGTGGCAGCTGTCTGGCTTTGTTATTTAAATGAATGCCCGCCGCATGCCCCGCTTCATGATAAGCAATGCGTTGTTTATGTTCTATTAATTTGTCCTGGTCGAGGGTTTCAATCATCTTGTTTCGTTTCATAATAAACACCATTTCTTTATGCTAAATTTCACAATTAAATATTGTGAAATAAGGAATTACTCTTCATCCTGGAACCAGTAAAAGTATTGATTTCTAATTTCCCATTCGGCTTCAAGCCAGTCTTCCATCTCATGCCCGGCAACAAACCCCCTTTTTTCGGCTTTACAGTAAGCCCGTTCGGCAATCATTTTTTGAAACCTGTCTTTGCTAATATCCTCCCTATTTGTCTTCCGTCTTGCATTGAACTTGGCCACAACCTTACCCCCCTGCACATTTTGAAGGAAAATCCTTCGCTTAATTATTCTATGTGCAAAAAAAGGGTAGAACAATTCGTAGGAATACGTAGTATGCAGTAAATCTAACATGAAAAATGAGGTGAAATAAGTCGTATGAATACCTACTTCTGCCTTATTTTTAGAAATTCAGGCGGTAATCAATCTGTTTAAATCGGGAAAAACATCGCTCACTTCATTAATTTTTGAAAAATATTTGACCATGGTAAGACAGGAGAACTGTATAAATAACCTTGCCCTTCATCGCAACCTAAGTTCACTAAGCAATTTTGTTGGGCAATCGATTCAATCCCCATCGCAATAACCTGTAAATGCAAGCCATGGCCTAAAGCTATCACCGCACGGGTAATGGCCTCTTTATTGACGTTAGTCAATACATCGACGACAAATGAACTATTAATTTTCAATTTCTTGACCGGAATACGATTTAAGTTATTAAACGAAAAACAGCCCACGCCAAAATCATCAATAGTCAAATCTATTCCCGCTGCAACCAACTGATTAAGCGCCTTGATGGTTTGTTCAGAATTATCCATAAAACTGCCGCCGGTAAGTTCCAGCTCAAGATAAGACGGAGCTAGCCCACTCGAATGCAGTATCCGCTCAACCGTTGCCACAAAATCGGAGCGTGAAAACTGAATCGCAGATACATTAACGACCATTTTTTTGACTTGCAATCCCTCATCCAACCAGCGGCGCATCTGCATGCAAGCGTTTTGCAATACCCATTCACCCAGGACCACAATAAACCCGCTTTCCTCGGCTATAGGTATAAACTGTCTGGGTGACATCAATCCCAGCGTTGGATGCATCCAACGCACCAAGGACTCAACTCCCACCAGTTTTCCGGTTTTAAGGCAGACCTGCGGCTGGTAATATAAAATCAGCTCATGTCGCTCTAGTGACTGACGTAACGCCGATTCCATCGACATTTTTTCGAAAGCTTCCGTGTTTAACTCCAGGCTATAATATTGAAAGTTATTGCGGCCTTCATTTTTGGCACGGTACATAGCGGCATCGGCATTCTTAACCAAAGTATCCGTATCCTTGCCATCCTGTGGAAACAGGCTTATGCCCACGCTGATCGATATTTTCAATCGATAGCCTTTAATATAAACGGGAGCATTAAAGGTATCTATCAGCTTTTGTGCGAGCTTGGCAGGATTTTTAGCATCGGAAATATTTTCCATAAACACCACAAACTCATCGCCGGCATAACGTGAAACCGTGTCTTCTTTTCTGACCAGATTTTTTATGCGTTTTGCCGCCTCCCTTAACAAACCATCGCCGACAGCATGCCCGTAAGTATCATTAATGCCCTTAAAACGATCAAGATCGAGAAATAATACGGCTGCCTGCGAACCCTCCCGCAGTGCATTTTGCAATGAATGATCAATACGATCCTTCAATAACAGTCGGTTTGGCAATTTAGTCAATGGGTCGTGGTAGGCTAAGAATCCCAGATGATCCTGAGTCTTCTTAAAATGCGTTATATCCATAAATACATGGACATAATGAGCTGCATTGCCACTTGAATCCTTTATCTCGCTAACGGTAGTCCATGATGGGAAATCCATGCTGATTTTATGACGACGCCATATCTCACCCTGCCAGTTATTGACCTCCCCTGTACGGTTGTTTAAATCATCATCAATTTTTAGGCTGTTTTTCTTTGAGTGTAAAAAATGAGCGCTCTTTCCGTAAACATCCTGCTGGGTAAAGCCGGTTATGGTGGTAAACGCCTCATTAATTGAAATTATCTTTTTGTCTTTGTCGGTAACAAATATACCTTCCCCTATATTATTAAAAATAACCGATGCCATGCTCAGATTGCCTTCAGACTGCTTTTGCCGGGTAATATCGGTTAATGTCATTAATATCTGATGAGGCTGATGTTCGCCCGCCCTGAATTCAGGTACTGAATGAACGGCAACCCAGATATAACTTTGCCGTTCAGCATTAAACAGTCCCATAACCACACCTTCCACAGGCTTTCCAGTACGTAAGGTCAATAACGAAGGCTGTTGTTCTTCGGGGAAAACCGAGCCATCTTCCTGGATAACGTTAAAACAGGAATCAACAAACTTGCGCCCTATAAGCATGTCGCGAGGCAGGCCAAGAAGTTGTTCGGCTGCCTGATTGACGGCCAGCACCACTCCCGTCGCATCCAGATAAATGACGCTTTGATCAATATTTTCAAATAGACTGCGATATTTGGCCTCGCTAATTCGTAAGGTATCAATAGCCAGTTTGCTATTTGTTAATTGCGGCATCATAAAAAAAACGAAGCCAATATTCCAAAATCTTCCTTAAATTTTTCGAACATGGCATGTCTACTCCTTGGGTAATAAAAATATCCAACATTTGACTGGGTTTATTCATTAAGGAAACAATCTGCCCAGATCATTTACTGTTCAGCGAAAAAACCTGGGTTTTTTATTTTCCGCATGCGAATTTTTTTTTGATTTTGTTTTTACCTCCTTGTAATATTCAAGTTCGTCATTCATAAACTGCTTTTCTTTTAGTTCAATATCAATCCTGGGGATTCTGTATTGGCAGTTTTTATCCAACTGTTGCCTATCATCTTCTATCCAAGTTGCCATATTACTCTCCAGACTTTCTAGCATGGGTCTTGTAAAAATTAACTAAAACCATTTTAATTTTCAGGTAATTACCGTTAACGGTTGCCGCTGTCGAAAACTCAAACCTACAATCCACGCCATCAGCGTATGACTATGGCTAAAGTCTATAACAAAGAAAATAACTGCAAAATTCGTACGCATACCTAAGTAGTTTTACTTATGTATTTCTACTTATTAATGTCGTACCTTATTGATGAGTCGTTACAATAGATATAATATGAAAAGGAGGGTTAGAAAATAAAGATTAATCTCGTCAATTCCGGCATATTACGGAAAGAACTGAGCAAGGTAAGGTGTTGATACTGCGAGAGAATAGCATGTGTATTCTTCAGTATCAGCTTGTTTCCTCGGCTCGCAGAAACAGATATTGGTTATGAGTAAATCACCTAATGGACACCTGATGACTGAAAGCCTTGGCAGAAAAGCAGAGGCCTTCTTGGATGAGCACCGTGAAACTATCCGAAAACAGGCAGAAATCATGCTTGCTCATTCCGCTGCCGATATTGCCCGAATGTCCACTGAAGACATTCAAAAACTGCTGTTTGAATTTCAGGTTCACCAAATAGAACTGAAAATGCAAAACGAGGAATTAAACCGGGCGCATCAGGAATTGACTGCGTCCCGTGACAGCTATGCGCAACTTTATGATGCATCGCCAATCGGTTATCTGACGTTAAATGAAGCCGGGATCATCCAAAAAGCCAATGTTGCGGTGGCAGTCTTGTTGGGCGGTCTAAAAGAAGAACTTATCAACAAGCGCTTGGGGCAGTTTATTCACCCTTCGGATCAGGATAATTATTACCTGTTTCTACATCGCCTTTTGGCCCAAAAAACCGAGCAAGTCCTTAGTGCCAAAATCAGGAAGTCGTGTGACTCGCTCACCGATCCAAAATGCCAGTACGTTAGCTTGTGTGAGGAGGCGCGTTTGTCTCAACCCTGCGATAGAAACAACAATATAACGTATATTGAATGCTGCGCAAGCGTCATTTATAATGATAACAATGTGTTACAAATATGCATGATCATTCATAACGTAACCGAACGTAAGCAAGCGCAAGAAACCATCGCCTGCCTTAATGATAAATTGGAACAAAAGATTCGCAGACAGACCAATGAACTGACCTTAACTAATCTGAGTTTAGTGAAGAAAGTTGAAGAGCTCCGCCATTCCAAGCGACAATTAGTAGAACGGGAAGCCAAACTCAACTCCATTTTTAATGCGTCAGTGGAGGGCATTATCACCATTGACATGACCGACATTATCGTATCGGCTAATGCCGCAGTGGAAACTATTTTTGGCTATAAACCGGAAGAGTTGATAGGGTGCAATATTAACAAGCTCATGCAGTCATCACCCAGAGAAATGAATGATTGCAACATGTCCCGTACAGTAAAAATGGCCGATCAAATTCGGGAGATTGAAGGCATACGAAAAAATGGTTCCATAGTGCCCCTGGATTTGTCCGTAGCCGAATTTTCAATTGATAATGCGCACTATTTTACCAATATTGTCCGTGATATAAGTTTACGCAAACATCAGGAACTGCAAGACAAGGAACATCTGGACGAACTCGCCCATGTCACTCGCCTTGGGCTGATGGGTGAAATGGCCTCGGGCATTGCCCATGAAGTCAATCAACCCCTGGCTGCCATTTCCAGCTATACGCAAGCCAGTCTAAATCTTATGAGCGCTAAAAATCTCGACAAGATAAAGCTTTCCGAGATCTTATCCAAAACTCAGCAACAGGCTCTAAGGGCAGGGCGGATCATTCATCGCATGAGGGAATTTATTAAATCGCATCCAAAACATCGCTCAACTGCCGACCTTAATACTTTGATTCATGAGGCTGCCGACTTATGTATTGCTGAACTTAAACAAAACTATATAAGGCTGACGTTTCAACTGGAAAACAATCTGCCGCCGATTGATGTCGATCATGTACAGATTGAGCAGGTTCTCATAAACCTGATCCGGAACAGTGTTGACGCGTTAAAAGACTTACCCGCGAACCAGCAACGCCAAGTATCCATCCATAGTCAGTTGATTCCCAACGATGGCATACAGGTCAGGGTGAAGGACAATGGACCGGGAATTGATGAAGAACAACAACAAAAAATATTGACGCCTTTTTATACCACCAAGGCAGACGGTATGGGTATGGGGCTGTCCATCAGTCGCTCACTTATCGCAGCCCATGACGGTAATTTACAGTTCAATAGCCAGTCCGGCAAAGGCACCACTTTTTATTTCACTCTACCCGTACGGAGAAAATCTAATGAGCGTAATTAAATCGACACCTCTCGTTTATTTAGTTGACGATGAATTTGCAATACGTGACTCGTTAACGCTGTTGATTGAATCAACGGGACAAAAAGTCAGGAGTTTTGAATCTGCCGAGGCGTTTTTGCATAGCTATGACCCTGAACAGCCAGGATGCCTGCTCCTGGATGTTAGAATGCCGTTAATGACCGGTCACGAACTTCAGGCTGAATTGTTGAACAGAGGCATCAGTATTCCTATCATTTTTATCAGCGGCCATGCCGATATTCCAGACTCGGCAAAAGCATTTAGGGCTGGTGCGATCGATTTTCTGGAAAAGCCGTTCGATAATGAAATGTTGCTGGAACGAATCAATGAAGCCATTCAAAAGGACGTTGCGTTCAGGGAAGAGTTTATCAAGAAACGCCGTATACAAGACCGTATCGATCATTTGACAACGAGAGAAAAAGAAGTGCTGGGCCTGATAGTTAAAAGTCACTCCAACAAGGAGTCAGCAAAAATACTCAATATCAGCAATCGCACCGTAGACGTACACCGGGCAAGCATCATGGAAAAAATGCAGGCTGAAAATGTCGCCGAACTGATAACGATGGTCATGTATTGTGAAACGCCGGGCAGCAGTTCACTGGAAGAAAGGTTTCATTAGTTTTGTGGTTTCCCGTGCGCTGATATTCCATACACCATAACACCTGAGGGCGGCTCAAATTCCGTTCTGCCTCATTCGCACCCTGCTTTCAGAAGATAACATGTCAAACCCCGTCACCCCTTTGTTGGCAGCCGATATTTTAATCGAACTGATCGACCAACCCGACCGGCCGTTTGTGCTGATCGAACGCGCCTACCCGCCTTACGGTTGGGCAGTGCCGGGCGGTTTTGTCGATGTTGGCGAAACCGTGGAAAATGCCGCGATTCGCGAGGCCAAGGAGGAAACCTGTCTGGATATTACGCTGACGGCTTTACTGGGCATCTATTCCAATCCCGAACGAGATTCCCGCAACCATACCGTCACCGCCGTCTACATTGCCGAAGCCTCGGGAATGCCGCGAGCCGCCGATGACGCAAAAAATTTCGGCATTTTTACGTTCGACAACCTTCCCGCCGTGCTGGCATTCGATCATGCCCAGGTTGTGGCGGATTATCGAAATTACCGAATGACCGGAAAAGTCACGCCGTTGCGGATGTAAATGAAAAAAGCCTTTGTCCACGAAAAGCACGAAAGGCACGAAAAAGTCTTAAAAACTTCGAAGTTCAAAGCTGGCTTTGAATGATTTACAAGTACAAGGCCAGCCTTGTACTCCAGTAATACACGAAGCTTATCTTGATCCATTTTTCGTGCCTTTCGTGGACAACTCTTAACATCAGTTACTCATCATCCATCACCGGCGGACAGCTGCAAAACACATGTCGGTCGCCATACACATTATCGATACGCCCGACCGGCGGCCAGTATTTATCGCCATGCTGATCGTTGTTCGGGAAAAAAGCCTGTTGTTTGGAGTAAGGGCGCGTCCATTCTTCCAGCAGCAAGCTGTGGGTGTGCGGCGCATTATGCAGCAGGTTGTTTTCGGCGTCGGCAGCGCCGGTTTCTATGGCCTTGATTTCTTTGCGGATGGCGATTAACGCTGCACAAAAACGGTCAATCTCGGCTTTGTCTTCGCTTTCGGTAGGCTCTATCATCAAGGTGTCGGCGACCGGGAACGACACGGTGGGCGCATGAAAACCATAATCGATCAATCGCTTAGCGATGTCTTCGACGGTGACGTTGCCGGTCTTTTTAAAGGCATGGCAATCGATAATGCACTCATGCGCTACCCAGCCGTTTTTGCCGGCGTATAAAATCGGGTAATACGGCGCTAGCCGTTTGGCGATGTAATTGGCGTTCAGAATTGCGGTCAGGGTTGCGCGTTTTAACCCGGCTGCTCCCATCATCGCGATATACGCCCAGGAAATGGTATAGATGCTGGCCGAGCCCCAGGGTGCTGCGGACACCGTGCCGATAGTGCCGTGCTCGCCTTTGGCCGGATTAACGCCTTCAACAACCGGATGGTCAGGCAGGAACGGAGATAAATGCGCGCCCACGCCTATCGGGCCGACGCCGGGACCGCCGCCGCCATGCGGAATGCAGAAGGTTTTATGCAGGTTAAGATGAGCGACATCGGCGCCGATTTTGCCAGGACGACTCAAGCCTACCAGTGCATTAAAATTGGCGCCATCCAGATAAACCTGCCCGCCGTGCTGGTGGATCAGGTCGCAGATTTCCCGGAACGCCTGTTCGAACACGCCGTGCGTAGATGGATAGGTAATCATTAATGCGGCCAGCGTATCCTGATATTCGGCGGTTTTCGTGCGCAAATCATCCAGACTGACGTTGCCATTGTCATCGCAGGCGACCACCACGACCTTAAGCCCGGCCATCGTGGCGCTGGCCGGATTGGTGCCGTGCGCGGAAGCGGGTATCAGGCAGATGTTGCGCTGCGCCTGGCCTCTGACTTCATGGTATTTGCGGATCACTAACAGACCGGTGTATTCGCCCTGTGAACCGGCATTGGGTTGCAAAGAAAAAGCGTCAAAGCCGGTTAGGTCGCATAACATATCTTCCAGCTCGGCAAACATCTGTTGGTAGCCGTGGGTTTGGTACAGCGGCGCAAACGGGTGCAGCGCGTTAAATTCATAATAGGAAATGGTCTGCATTTCCGTCGCGGCATTGAGCTTCATCGTGCAGGAACCCAGCGGTATCATCGAGCGATCCAGCGCTATATCGCGTCTGGCCAAGCGGCGCATATAGCGCATCATTTCGGTTTCGGAATGGTAGCGGTCGAACACCGGATGTTGCAGGATTTGATCATTGCGCAACAAGGCTTCCGAGATGCACTCGCCGACCGTGGCATCCAAGCCGTTGATGTCGGGGAGGTCTGCTACCGGGGATGCAAAAACCTGCCAGACATCCCTTAAGTTTTCCCGCGTAGTGGTTTCGTCCAACGATATGCCGATGTGATCCGCATCGATCACACGCAGGTTGATATTGGCTTCCGTGGCTTGGGCGGCAATGCGTTTCGCCCGGTTCGGGGTGCTGACCACCAGGGTATCGAAATAACACTCGCTAAGCACTTGATGGCCCAGTTGGGTAATGCCTGCGGCCAGGATTTGCGTGTAACGATGCACCCGGCCTGCAATCAAACGCAAGCCTTCCGCGCCGTGATACACCGCATAAAATCCGGCGATCACCGCAAGCAACACCTGGGATGTGCAGATATTGCTGGTGGCCTTGTCCCGGCGGATATGTTGCTCTCGGGTTTGCAGCGCCATGCGCAACGCAAGCTGTCCGTGGCTGTCTTTGGATACGCCGATAATGCGGCCGGGAACCGAGCGCTTGTATTCGTCTTTGGTCGCAAAATAGGCGGCATGAGGCCCGCCATAACCCATCGGTACGCCAAAGCGCTGGGAGTTGCCGACTACGATGTCGACGCCGAATTCGGCAGGCGCTTTAAGCAACACCAGCGCGAGCAAATCCGCAGCTACCGTGACCAGCGCCGATTTGGCCTGGGCTATCGCGGTGACGGCGCTCAGGTCTTTTATTTCGCCTTTACCGCCGGGATATTGCAGCAACAGCGCAAAAAAATCGTATTGCTCCAGATCTTGATAAGGATCGGCAACGATAACCTCGTAACCCAGGGAACGGGCGCGGGTCTTGATCACGGCCACGGTTTGCGGATGGCAGTCCTGATCCACGAAGATGCTGTTGGCAGCGCTCTTGGACAAACGCCGTGACATGGCCATAGCTTCTGCCGCCGCCGTGGCTTCATCCAGTAGCGAGGCGTTGGCAAGCGCCATGCCGGTTAAATCGATAATGACTTGCTGAAATGTCAGCAGCGCTTCCAGTCGCCCCTGGCTGACTTCGGCCTGATAAGGCGTGTAAGCCGTATACCAACCGGGGTTTTCCAGTACATTGCGTTTAATCACGGACGGCATGATGGTGTCGTAATAGCCCATGCCGATCATCGAGGTGAATACCTTGTTGCGTTCGCGCATTTTGCGCAGATGCTTGATCACCGCGCGTTCGCTGACCGTTTCGGTCAGTTTTAACGGTTCATGATTCAGGATATTGGCCGGAATGGCCAGATCGATAATATCTTCCAGTTCGCTGATGCCCAGCTCTGCCAACATGTCTTGGGTTTGCTGAGGATTGGGGCCGATATGGCGGTTGATGAAATTACCGCGCATTTCCAGTTGAGCCAAGCTAGGGCGAGATGGGGGCATGGTTTGTACCTACTCGGTAATTAGGGAAAAAACATTGTCCACGAAAGACACGAAAAAAAATATAGGTAAAAGGCGAAGGGCGAAGGGCGAAAAACTAGACTTCAACATGGCCAATCTTCGCCTTGCGCCCGTCATTTATAGTAGCGGTGGGGAACAAAGGGTAATGGGGTCACGGTAACCGGGATTTTATGATCCCGCACCTTGGCGTATAGCGTATTGCCCAAGTTGGCAGCAGTCCGGGCCAGCAATGCCATTGCAATCGGCCGCCTCAACGTGGGAGAAAAACCGCCGCTGGTAACACGGCCTACGGCAATATCCTCATTGTTGAAAATTTCACTGCCATCCCGCACCGGTATTTTGCCTTGCACCAGCAAACCTGCGCGGATTTTTTCTGAACCTTGCTGCAGTTGAGCCAGAATTTTGTCGGCTCCGGGAAATTGGTCATGACCTTTTTTAAATAACCACTGGAGGCCTGCTTCTACCGGCGTAATCGATTCATCGATTTCATGGCCGTACAGACATAGACCCGCTTCCAGGCGCAAGGTGTCTCGGGCCGCCAAACCTATAGGCTCAACATCGTCTTTAGCCAGCAGCAGACGGGCAAGTTGTTCCGCGTAATGATGGCCTACCAAAATCTCAAAACCGTCTTCGCCGGTATAGCCGCAACGCGTGATGTTGCACTTTATACCTTTGATGTAGGTTCCGCAGGCTTGCATAAAGGAGAGTTCAGAGGCTTGCACAGAAAGCTTTTTCATGACCGATGCGGCAGCAGGTCCTTGCAAGGCGAATAAAGCCTGCCCGGTCAATTCATTGAAGCAACACCGGCCGGATATTTGCTTATACAGATAGTTAAAATCTTTGTCTTTGCAGGCGGCATTGACAATAATCATCACCCCCGATTCGATGCGGGTAATCATGATGTCATCAATAATTCCCCCCTCGCTGTTGGTTAATACCGTATATTTCTGCTCGCCGGGTTTAAGCTTGGCAATGTCGCCGGGTATCAGTTGCCCAAGTTCCTGAACGGCATCATCGCCCAGAATCAGACACTGCCCCATGTGGGAAATATCAAAGAAACCGGCGTGGCTGCGACAGTGTAGATGTTCGTGCAGCGTGCCGTTACCGTATTGCAGCGGCATAAGGTAACCGGCAAAGGGCACCATTTTGGCACCCAGTTCGAGATGGAGATTATAAAGTGGAGTCTGTTTTAACATGTCCGTATTGATTTTGGCGGGTAAGCTTAAGATGATAGTGTAGTTATTTGTTCGATTATTTGCCACGAACAGCGCGAAAAACGTGAAGAAAAAATCTAACGACTCGATTCTCACCATAACACGGATTAGGCGAGACTTCATACAGGCTACCCACCAATAACTTGTTTTTAGTTTTTTAGATTAAAGCCATAGCTTGTATAATCCCTGCTTTGTTTCGGCTTGATTCATCTTGCTGCATTCACTTCTTCTAAAATCTCAGAGAACTCTATGGCGCTGTATTGTGGAATCGTTGGTTTACCCAACGTTGGAAAATCGACCTTATTTAATGCATTAACCCGCGCGAAAATCGCGGCCGAGAATTACCCCTTCTGCACCATTGACCCTAATGTAGGCGTCGTTCCCGTACCTGACGCCAGAATGGACAAGCTGGCCGAGATTGTAAAACCCGAGCGCGTGTTTCCTACCACGATTGAATTTGTAGACATCGCAGGTTTAGTTGCGGGCGCATCAAAAGGCGAAGGCCTGGGCAACCAGTTTTTAGCCAATATTCGTGAAACAGATGCGATTGCTCATGTGGTGCGTTGCTTTCATGATGATAACGTGATCCATGTCGCCGGAAAAATCGACCCACTCTCCGACATTGAAATCATTAATACCGAATTGGCCTTGGCCGATATGGCTTCCGTCGAAAAATCCCTGTTACGTGCGACCAAAGCGGCCAGAACCGGCAACAAGGACGAACAGGCTAAAAAAGACGTGCTGGAAAGGGTGTTCAAACAATTGGACTTAGGGGAACCCGCACGAACCCTGCCGTTAACCGAAGATGAAAAAGCCCTGATTAGGGATCTGTGCCTGATGACGCTCAAACCGGCCATGTACATTGCCAATGTTCAGGATGACGGTTTCGAGAACAATCCCTTGCTGGATAAAGTGCAAGCCCTGGCCGACAAAGAAGGCGCGATGGTCGTACCGATTTGCGCCGCCATAGAGGCGGAAATAGCCCAGTTAGATGATGCAGAAAAAAAGGAATTCCTGGACGATCTGGGACTGGAAGAACCCGGCTTGAATCGCGTCGTAAGAGCCGGATATGAATTGCTGAATCTGGCGACCTATTTTACTGCGGGCGTAAAAGAAGTCAGGGCCTGGACCATTCCGGTAGGTGCGACCGCACCCCAGGCGGCCGGTGTGATTCACAGCGATTTTGAAAAAGGCTTTATTCGCGCCGAAGTCATCGCTTATCAGGACTTTATCGACTATAAAGGCGAGCAGGGCGCAAAAGACGCCGGGAAATGGCGGCTTGAAGGCAAAGATTAT
Source organism: Methylobacter svalbardensis (assembly GCF_037671525.1). Classification (NCBI taxonomy): domain Bacteria; kingdom Pseudomonadati; phylum Pseudomonadota; class Gammaproteobacteria; order Methylococcales; family Methylococcaceae; genus Methylobacter; species Methylobacter svalbardensis. The sequence continues at coordinate 73,142 of NZ_JAWPOH010000007.1, read as the reverse complement.
ATCGTTAAAGACGGTGACGTCGTTCATTTCAGATTCAACGTTTGACAAAGGAAGAGCGGGTACTTATAATTCCCGCTCTTCAAAAGAGCCGTTTACATGGCGATGTAGCTCAGCTGGTTAGAGCACGGGATTCATAACCCCGGGGTCGGTGGTTCAAGTCCACCTATCGCCACCATACACTCTGCACTGATTATTCAGCACCATCCGTACTAAATGCCTACCCAATTGTTGTAGGTGTTTTGTCGGAATCAAGCACAGCAATACCCATCCCCAACTCAAGCCAGAAACCCTACAAATACAGTAACTTTTACCGGTAAATAAAAGGTCAATCAGTGGTAAACTGAGCCTGAAATCAACAAAAAACCTTTGAAGCATTTGTACTGGGTCTGACAAATATCAGCATCGTAAACAGCGCTCCTAGTACAATATAGAACAGTCTTATTATTGAGGAACTCCCATGCAAACCTATCTGCCCTTTATCAAAGCGCTTCTTTCCGAATGGTATCTTTTGACCCTGAACAATCCGTTGTATGCTGCGGCATTAGCGTCAGCCGTCTGGCTGCTGACCGCTTTGCTTTACAGTATCCGAATTGCCTCGGTAAAAAGAGCAAAAGTTGCCAGTGAAAAGGCGGGCATCGAAAAGCTCAATGCCGCACAACAACAGTTACAGCACAACCAGGAGGAATTGGCGGAGGCTGTTATGCACAGGGAAAAAGCCCAATCGGCAGCTCAAGGTGAAACACAGCGGGCTTTAACGCTGGAGCAGTTGCTTTATCAACGCAACCAGCAGATTGCCGGAATTATTCAGACACTGGCGACAAGTTTCGATCTTGGCGAACGGCCATTACTGGCCAGTGAAGATGTTAAGGCGGACTCATTGTGGCAGCAGCATGATAAGGTCATTACGCAATTAACCGAGCGTCTGCGTACCGAGCAGCAAGCAAAAATAGAGTTACAACAAGCCTGTCAGGCGGAGGCGACAAAACTGGTCGAAAAGGATGTGCTGATTAAGGCTCTGCAAACGACGTTAGACAGCCATACCAGTCAGCTTTCCAGGCTAGAGGTGGCGTTTGAAGAACAAAAAACCCTGCTGCAACAGCAGCAGCATAATGCTCACCAGGTTTTATCCGACACCCTGAAAAAATACCAGGCGGATACGGCTCGCCCGGTAGAACCGGAACAGGAAACGATTAAGACCGTTACTACTTCGCAACAACCCATAAGCTTGGAAGAAAGCCCGGTTATTGAAGAGTCCCCGATTGCACAGCCAAAGCCGGATAGCCCTGTCATTCAGGTCAGTGACGTATCGCATGCAGCGGTTAGTTGGCAGAAAGAAGCTCCGACTGAATGGGTAACGACTGAAGAAGCGGCTGCGCCAATGCCGTCAGCCATAAAGCCTCAAGCGGCGGTTGAAGAAGCGCCTTCTGTAACAGCGGACACCGGTCAGCAGCCGGTTATTCCCGCTAAAGGATCACTGGGAAAATTCAAAAACCTGTTCGGTAAAAAACAACAGCCGATTAAAACAGAGCCGCAATGGGCAGACCTCAAGTCGAATGAACCGCTGTCATCGGATGAGAAACAACAGCCTGAAAAGGAAGTCAAAAAAGAGTCGGGAAAACTGAAAGGCTTTTATAGTAAGTTCAGATCGAAAGGTAAATAAGCGGCTTCAACATGGGACAGTTTAAGGTGATTTTCGTGGATTCATTATTCGAAATCACCTAATCCTTGCCCGTGTCCCGTCTTAAGCGGGAAGCCCAAAAGGGGCAGGGGATTCAAATCAACAGTATTGCCCTGCACACCACGCTGACGACCAGGCCCACTGAAAATTATAACCGCCCAGCCAGCCGGTAACATCCAGTACTTCACCGATAAAATAAAGCCCCGGCACTTGCTTGCTTTCCATAGTTTTAGAGGAAACAGTATTGCAGTCAACCCCACCGGAAGTCACTTCAGCGGTACGATAGCCTTCGGTGCCATTGGGTTTAATCGTCCAGTTATTAAACTGATCCGCAACCCGCTGAATCTGTTTGTCCGACAAATTCTGTAACGACAAATCCAGTAAATCCTCAGGCAGAAAACTAGCGATCAGCCGCTTCGGCAAATAGCCTTCCAGGATCGTTTTTAACTTGTTTTTAAGCTTTTGTTGGCGCCTCGATTTTAACTCTGCCTCCAGATTTAGCTGCGGCAACAAGTTAATCACAACGTCCTCACCGGCCTGCCAATAGGATGAAATCTGCAAAATCGCCGGACCGCTTAAGCCGCGATGCGTAAACAAGACGTTTTCACTAAAGCTCTGCCGTTTGTTGCTGACCACACAAGGCACGGCAATACCCGATAACGCCGAGAATTTTTCTTTATCTTCCGGCTGCAAGGTAAACGGGACCAGACCTGCGCGGGTAGGCAGCACATTAATGCCGAATTGCTGGGCTATTTTATAGCCCAGAGGTGTCGCGCCCATTTTGGGTATCGACAAGCCGCCGGTCGCAACGACTAATGACTGACAGCTAGAATCGCCCTGTTTGGTTTTAACAGAGAAACGGTTATCTAGCCGTTCAATTGAATCAATGTCGGTACTCAATTGCACCATTACGCCTGCCTTAGTGCATTCTACCAACAACATATCCAGAATATCCCGGGCGCTTTCATTGCAAAACAATTGCCCGTGATCTCTTTCATGAAAAGCAATCTGGTATTTTCCGATTAAAGCCAGAAAATCCCATTGGCTATAGCGGCTCAGCGCCGACTTGCAAAAATGCGGGTTCTGCGAAATAAAGTTATCCGGTTCAATAGAATAATTGGTGAAATTGCAGCGACCGCCGCCGGACATCAGAATTTTTTTCCCCGCCTTATTGGCATGATCCAGAACCAGCACCTTACGTCCGCGCTTGCCCGCCTCAATGGCGCACATCAGACCCGATGCTCCGGCCCCAATAATAATGATGTCGACCTCAGTCATTGTTTTCCTTTAAAACGCTGTTAGGCAAAGCCTGCATAAATAAACTAATTCTATAGCAAAACTATGACCCGTCAACGATAGGCATCGCGTATTTTTTTAAAACCTTTCGGTCCATCAAATCAAAAAAAAGGCAGGCTACAGATTCATTAAGCCTGATTCCCCGGGTCCCGGCCCTTGATTTTTCAGTCGCACTTTAATGGCGGGTAAAATCCTGGGTCGAAACGCATTTCGTGTAGAGGAATGAATTAATAATACGCTTAAAAAAAGTGTTGACTTTTTTTGGCGAATTGCTAATTTAATTGCGTTATTTTTTGAATAACAGGCCTGGGTTTAGGCTTTTGCATGGCATAAGGACTGTTGCCCAACACTCCTAAAAGATAAGGGGGCGCCATGAATAAAATAACTCCACATCTATTACGCGATTTACACAAAACACTCCCTCAAGGCACAGAATGCTATCTCTGCGCCGCTGCCAGGAGAGCTTTAGCTAAATACCGCAAGAGTCGCGAACCAATGGTTTTTTCGAAACCAGCAGCTTTTTTGAAAAAAAGATGAGGCTTTGTCTGTCTTGTCGCAAAGGCTGGGTCGGGGCCTAAAACGCTTTTTCACCGACGATATTCAAGCGGCATTGTAGCTTCATACCGGTAATTAAGCCCAATAGAATGGCTTAACTTATCCTACTGACATTACTTCCTCTCCTGCGGGAGGGAAGTTGCCATCATTCCTTACATCCCCCTCTTCGCAGGGGGATTTTTTTGCGGCTTGCAACGTATATTCTGTGCGGACAATGCGCGAAAATATCGACCTAAAAAACACATGACGCGGAGTGTGGGAACCAGTCATCTCTTGTCCAATAAATTTTCTAACAAAAATGGATCATCGAAATGGCGTCTGCCGATGAAAGCGATTGCGTGAGCGCCCCATTGCCGCATAGCGCCCGGACTAGCGATTCCGTAAGGCCAAAGCAGAAATCGTTCGGTGCGTTCGCTGGCATCAATAATACCGGCATTATTGTACAGACTGCGTTTGCTACCGTTGGGCATCGGCAATGAGCGCAGCTGTTCTACATCATCGAACAGATAGTTGCGAGTCGCCACCTCTGAAGCATCGTCCACGAACGACACTTGTTGCAGGTAATGCGTACGGCTTTGTAAGCGCAACAACAAACGGCGGCCGGGTGAAATGGTTGGTATGGATTTAGGACTTAACACCGGTTCTGCGCCATCTTTCGGCGCTACCGCCCGGTATCCCCGGCTGGGGAACAGCAGATAATAACAGCCGCAACCATGAATGCTGTCGAAAGCGATAGGCACGCCTTCGGGGTCTAGCGTAACGCGCCAAATCAGACTATCCAACGGCCCGCCGTATAAATCCAGCATGCCGGTTTTCTCGCGCGCGGGCAGCCAGATTTGATAGATCAATTGCAACACCACCCTGCCGTGCCAACGGGCATAGCTATGCGCGACATAAACCGTCGGTTGATCGGTGTCGATTCGCGGTTGCTGATCGCTGTCCAGAGCGACAGCGCCTATTTTATCGGTATCGTTGCGGGTATCGATTTCCCAGACAGGCGCGAAATGCTCCAGCAACTGTTGCAATTGCAAGAAAGTCAGGTGTGGAATCCCTAGCGGGTTATCGTAAGCCGAGCTCAGCATTGCGGCAATGTGTTCGGACGGTAACGGATTGCTGTGGGGTGGGCTGTTGCGGATAAGCTCGCCTTGCCGGGGCAGTGTTGCCAACGGTATTTTAAAACTGGCGTCCAAGTTCCGGTGCAAACGCTCGATAGCGATAGAGGCCGCGTAACGTGCCAGAGGATATAGGCCGGCAACGCGTTTCCAGCTTTGATACGCGTCGGGGACCTGGGCCTGTTCCAGTAGTCTTTTTTTATGTTCGGGATTATTCAAACTGAGCTGGTTCAGGCATTTGCCGCAATGCTCCAAAACTTGTTCAAAGGAGCCCTCTACAGGTATTTTAGAAAAAAGTTGCTGCCTAGCTGAGGCCGGCAAGTTGGCGAACTCAAGCTTTTTACCCGTTGCATCGAGTTGCCGCATGTGTTCCAGCCATTCAGCAAAGGCATCATTTGATGTGGTCCATTCGCCCATCGAAGCCAGGAAACGGTTGACCCCGAGATGAGGAAAACCGTTGATGCGGACGGTTTCCGGATCATTTAAATCGTATTCGTTCAGCGTGGCCTCGATGTTCTCAAACCAACGCTGACACGTTCCATCCTCGCCTGACAGCGAAGCATCGGGATAAGGTTTTAGGGCCGCACAACCTTGAATAAGGAGAACCAGACAACAGGCAAGTGTGGAATACCGCATGTGGATTCCTCTAAAAGCGGATGTTCAGTGGTGAAAAAAAGTGCCCGATATTTGCCATTTCTAACGTCCTTTTTTGCCGTCAAGTAAGGCACCGTTTCGACAATAAACTCAAAGGACTAGCCAGTGGCGCTGACTCCGACATCAAGTGATTCCGGCAAAAATACCGGTGCCGAGGATTGTTTATAATAACTGCCCTGCACTAGATCAAATCCGGTATTGCGAGCCAGCAGCTCGGATTTTTTTTGATCGATTTGTTGCAGGATACTTTGCCCGCCTGTACTGGCCACCATGGCTTTTAATTTGTGTAATTTTGCCGGCAAGGTATTATCACGCCCATTATCCAGAAATTGCGCTGATAAACTGACATAATCCGGGGATAACTTTTGAATGAATTCAAAAGTTTGACTTTCTTTAGCAACGGAATCGAATTTAAGCCCAATTTGATAGCCTCGATGTCGATAGTTTTCCAAGCCTTCAATCAGTACTTGATGATAACGTATATATTGGCTGTTTACGGCCAGTATGATAACGATATTTTTAGTTTCCAATCCGCACTGGGTAATGACTTCTTGAAAATAAGCACCGTGATCCTGTTTAATGCCAAGTATATGGCGTGGATCTACCTCCAAAAAAAGCAGGTCGTGCAAATGCGTCAACGGTAAAAAATTCAGCATGTGCACGGTGCGGGATAAGCGGTCAAAATTAATGATAGATTCAAATTCATTGGTTTGGGGTGAATTATGAGGCAGCAGATTTTCAATTTCGCTTGAATACAGGTGCTGAACTTCATAAGTGGAAACTTTGATTTTGGCGGTATGTCCAATGATCACCGCAGGATTTAAGGTCTGTCGTAGCGGCGAAAAACTGCTGTCTATCCGAACCGGGCCGAACAGGCCGCTTATTTTTCCCTCTTCCAGAATAAAGGGCCGAAAACTGGAACGATGCTCCTGCCCGAATCGGTCATTGAAATATTCAACTAAATTTTGTAATGGCATAAACTTACTCCTTACATTTAATAAAAACTTTTGATCATCAGCGGGATTCCTCATATAACAGCCCCCAGTTTAAAAAAGCGGGTCGAAACCCGCTCAAAAACATCCCTGTATAGAAGGAAGGCGCACTTAAAAAGCTTCAAACAACTGTGGCAAACAATGCTGGATTATTCTTTGCAACTGTTTTGCTGAGGTTGGAAATAGTGTAGTGCGATCTTTGTTCTTAATAAAACGATATTATTCGATATTTGTATCGAATAAACTGATATATAGGGGTATTTTTCATTCAGCCAACAAAGCGGTTAATGGCCAAAAGGATCCACGTCATTGAAGATGATAACCGGCGGGTGCTTTATTACATTTTGCGTTTAGTGATATTTCAATCATCAAGAACACTGAACGAAAATGATACCCCTGCAACTCATAGACGACGGCAAGACAACCGTCGCGCATGAGCGCGTGGATTGAAACAAGCTGGGCTGTGGCAAATGTTGCTGTCAGAAAGGTTTAGGGTACATCTCGAATGAGGATGATTAACGGCTTGACCGTAACAGGATAGGCGTGAGCAAGAGGACTGGCGCGTCTCCTGCTCACGCGATTGTCATTAACTTTTCCCGGGCAACATGCCGACCGAACCGGGTTTGATGCGTTTGCAAGTGACAACCATATCTTCCAGATGACACTGGCTTTTGCCTTGATTAGCGCCCGCGCATGGTGTACAGGCAGCCTTGCCTTCATCTTTCACTTTTTCAACATGCCAGCCGTAACCTTGCGACTGACAAAATGTTTTGCTGTATCTTTTAATGTTATAGGCTTTTGATGCGGTTGCAATGGCTTGAGATTCTACGTCACATCCCGCCGAGGGCAGCGTATTAGCCATAAGATCTCGGTAAATATATTCTGTTGCCAACGTTGTTCCGGAAAAAAAAGCTAATGCCACCGATAGGCAGATCAAATTAAGTTTCATGGTTCTCTCCTGATTATTGTTTTACGTGATGTGTGACCACGCTAAGGTTGATAAGAGCTATCGCCCTATCTCCAGGCAGGTTAGTTAAAGCCTGCTGCCCCGTTTAAAGGGAAGGATGATGAATGTTCAGTTCAATACTCGGATATTCATCTGGGCTGTCTCTTCTTCCAGTTGCTGTTTGATGGGGGCAAATTTTTCATTCTCGCTTTGTTTGACTACGGTAATGACTATCAATAAAGTAATGACCGTACCACCCACATATAGCCAGAAATTGTCTTTTGTTTTTGCTGCTTCGCTCATTTTTTTATACCTTTTGTTGTGTTAAATCATCAATGGGCGTACCAAGGTTGATGTGAAAATTATGCCTCTCATCAACTCAGGAACCGATTTCCACCTGAGGTTTGTGCTTCCTCCGGATAAACTACTTCACTTTGATATTTTGAGCGGTCAACAATCTTGGTGGCCAAGTTGGCAGGAGAATGACGCATAAAATATCCTCTTTTTAGTATAGTAGCGGATCAATACTATAGAAGAAGCTCAAGAGCGCTGTCAACTAATATCGATTCGATACATGGATATATTAAACCGTTCTGTCCCCCTATGCCGTCAAAATAAAAACTTCGGGTTTAGGGTGGCCTGACGAAGAAAGCTGATCAATCGCGATTGATGCACTTCGTTCCTCGGTACAGCATTACGCTGCGCCTGCATTCGTCAGGCCATCCTATGACCCTGAAACAAATTCTGCGATAATAAGATGTTATAATCTGCTTATAAATTGCTGGACTGATGCCGGCTATCACTATTTACTCATCAACGCATCTATGAACGAAACAACAGTATTCAAACCTTGTGATCTGGTTATCTTTGGCGCTTTAGGCGATTTATCCCGCCGCAAGTTGCTTATTTCTCTGTATCGACTTGAAAAAGCCAATTTGATTGAAGTTGATACTCGTATCATTGGCATAGATAGGCATGAGGGCGATAATTCAGGGTTTATCGGGATTATCCATGAAAGTTTGCAAGAGTTTTTAAATGAAATAATTGATGAACAAGTCTGGGTGCGGTTTTCGGCAAGATTGGCTTATCTGAAAATAGATTTAACCCAGATGGATCAATACCCGCTGTTGAATACCCTTATTGATGGGCAATCCAGAGTCATGGTGAATTATTTTGCCGTTGCCCCTTCCTTGTTTACCAATATTTGTCAGGGACTGGCTAAGTGCGGGGTTTTGAATGAAGAATCGCGCATGGTGATGGAAAAGCCGATAGGTCACGACCTTAAATCCTCAAAAGCTATTAATGATGCGGTTGCCGAGGTATTCAACGAAAAACAGGTCTACCGTATCGATCATTATCTGGGTAAAGAAACAGTACTCAATTTATTAGCGTTGCGCTTTGCCAATTCCATTTTTACCACCAACTGGGATCACAATACCATTGACCATATTCAAATTACCGTCGCTGAAGAAGTCGGTATTGAAGGGCGCTGGGATTATTTCGACAAGACCGGGCAGTTACGCGATATGCTGCAAAACCATTTGTTGCAGATTCTGACTTTTGTGGCGATGGAACCTCCGGTCAATCTGGAAGCGCAAAACATACGCGATGAAAAGATAAAAGTTCTTGCCGCGCTACGGCCGATTACCAAAGAAAATGTAAAACTTAAAACCGTCCGTGGATTGTACTCGGCGGGGGAGATCAAGGGCAAGCCGGTGCCGGGCTATCTTGAAGAAGTAGGCGCTAATATTGAAAGTACCACAGAAAGCTTTGTCGCGTTGAAGGTGGCCATTGATAACTGGCGTTGGGCGGGCGTGCCGTTTTACTTGCGCACCGGCAAACGGATGGCCTATAAGCGCACTGAAATCGTCGTTAATTTCAAGCAGTTGCCGCATAATATCTTCAAAGAAAGCTTTGACGATCTGCCGTCTAATAAACTGATCATTCACTTGCAGCCGAATGAAGGCGTAGAGATTCAGGTGCTTAACAAAATTCCGGGCATCGATGAAAATATTAAGCTGCAAAAAACCAAGCTGGATTTAAGTTTTTCCGACACCTTCAAAAACAGCAAGATTTTCGGCGGTTATGAGAAGTTGGTGCTTGAAGCGATGCGGGGCAACCCCACCTTATTTCTTAGCCGTGAAGAGATTGAGCAAGCCTGGACCTGGATCGATTCCATACAGGATGCCTGGGCGCATGCCGATGTTGCACCGCAACCTTATCCCGCCGGTACTTGGGGGCCTGAGGCCGCTGACGAATTAATCGCCAGAGACGAAAGAGTCTGGGAAGAATGAAACAGCTGACGCGATGGGTTTCACTGCGTTCTACCCATCCTACCGTATCGATTAACCGTAGACAGAAGGAACAAATATGCATCCTGTATTAGAAAAAGTGACTAACGAAGTTACCCGGCGCAGTCGTGAAACGCGCGGTGCCTATCTGGCGCGTATTGATGCGGCGGTAAAACAAGAGCCGCATCGTGGCGAGCTTGCTTGCGGTAACCTAGCTCATGCTTTTGCCGCTTGCGGGGCCGATGAAAAGAGCGATTTAACCGGACATCAGAAAGCCAATATTGCGATTGTCTCTTCTTATAATGACATGTTGTCGGCACATGAGCCTTATAAAGACGCGCCTGCGCTGATCAAAGCAGCCATCAAGGAAGCCGGGGGCGTCGCCCAGTTTGCTGCCGGCGTACCGGCCATGTGTGACGGCGTTACCCAAGGCCGCCCCGGCATGGAACTGTCGTTGTTCAGCCGCGATGTGATTGCGATGGCTACGGCCATAGGTTTAAGCCACAACATGTTTGACGGCGCGCTGTACTTGGGGGTCTGCGACAAGATTGTGCCGGGGTTGCTGATCGGCGCGCTGAGTTTCGGCCATTTGCCCGCGGTGTTCGTTCCGGCAGGACCGATGCCTAGCGGTTTGGCCAACAAGGAAAAAGTGCGTATCCGCCAGCTTTATGCCGAAGGTAAAATCGGCCGTAAAGAACTGCTGGAGTCCGAATCGGCGTCCTATCACAGTGCGGGCACCTGTACGTTCTACGGCACCGCAAACAGCAACCAGATGATGGTTGAGATTATGGGCCTGCATCTGCCGGGCAGTTCGTTCATCAACCCTTATACGCCGTTGCGGGATGAACTGACCAAAGCCGCCGCCAGACAGGTTTTAAAATTTACTGCGCTGGGCAATGATTTTCGTCCGATTGGCCATATGATCGATGAAAAAGCGATTGTGAACGCCATTGTCGGCTTATTGGCAACGGGCGGTTCCACCAATCACACCATCCATCTGGTCGCCATTGCGCGTGCAGCCGGCATCATTATCAACTGGGATGATTTTGATAATCTTTCCAGAGCCATACCGTTTTTAACCCGTATTTATCCGAACGGTCATGCAGACATCAATCACTTCCAGGCAGCCGGCGGCATGGGGGTACTGATTGCCGAACTGTTAAAGAACAGCCTGTTGCATGAAGATATTCTGACGGTTGCCGATCAGCGCGGCATGAAGAATTATGTACAAGAACCAACATTGATTGATGGCAAATTAACCTGGGTGCCTTGCCCTGAAGCGTCTTTGGACCCGAAAGTTATCAGTACCGTCGCTAAACCCTTTGCAGCCGGTGGCGGCTTGCATGTTATGCACGGCAATTTGGGGCGCGGGGTGTCAAAAGTTTCTGCTGTGGCGGAAATACACCAGATCGTTGAGGCGCCGGCGATGGTATTTGATGATCAGGACGATGTGGTTGCGGCCTTTAGACGCGGCGAAATGGAGAAAGATGTTATTGTGGTGCTCCGCTTCCAGGGGCCGAAATCCAACGGTATGCCTGAACTGCACAAATTGACGCCGTCTCTGGGCGTGCTGCAGGATAAAGGCTTCAAGGTCGCGCTGGTGACGGATGGACGCATGTCCGGCGCTTCGGGTAAAGTCCCCTCAGCCATCCACATGTGTCCCGAGTGTGAAGAGGGTGGTCCGTTAACGAAAGTGCGCACCGGCGACATCATCCACTTGAACACTCAAACGGGCGAGGTCAATGTACTGGTAGACGCAGATGAATTTAATGCCCGCATTCCGGCGGCAAATAGCGCCAAGGGCCACCATTTCGGCATGGGCCGCGAATTGTTCGGTGCTTTCCGTCAGGGTGCGACATCTGCTGAAACCGGGGCCTGCAATCTGTTTGTCATCGATTAATAACTATAAGAATTTGGTACAATAATGAATAAAAAGAACTGGAAAATTCAACCCGCTGATGTTTTAAATGCCGGTCCGGTAATGCCTGTAATGGTTATCCAGAATTTGGAGGATGCTGTTCCTCTGGCCAAAGCTTTGGTCGCTGGCGGCATTAAAGTGCTGGAAATTACGTTACGCACGCCGATAGCGCTTGATGCGATCAGGCTTATCAGCCAGGAAGTCGAAGGCGCCATCGTCGGTGCGGGCACCATTACTACGCCCGAACAATTGAAAGCGGCAGAAGAGGCCGGTGCCGTTTTTGCGATCAGTCCCGGATTAACGCCGAAGCTGTTAGCCGCTGCTCAAGCCGGAAATATAGCATTGATTCCGGGCATAGCCACCTTGTCGGAACTGATGTTAGGCATGGAGTATGGACTGGATCATTTTAAATTCTTCCCGGCCGAAGCAGCAGGTGGTATACCGATGCTGAAATCTATTTCCGGGCCTGTTCCTGGCGTGACTTTTTGCCCGACAGGCGGTATTTCGCCGGAAAATTACAACAGTTATTTGCAGTTAAGCAATGTTGCCTGCGTTGGCGGATCATGGCTGGTGCCAGCGGATGTGGTAAAAGCAAAAAACTGGGCCAAGGTGACTGAATTGGCAAAACAGACCATAGACAGGGCTGTTTCGGTTTGAGTGCATGCTTTACGCCATTAGCTAAATAGATGAAAGGTATTTTGGGGTTTGTTATTTTATAAGCAAGTTCCCTTTAGAATACTAGCGAAGATCAATTACACAAAAGGCTAGCTAAACCTCGGAACTTCGCGGCTTAGCTAGCCTTTTGATGACGCTACAGATCACGTTTTAAAACCGAGAAAACCTATGACTAAACCGCGCAGTGTTACCTTAAATGAGAAAACTCAGTCTTTATGCGAGTTGCCTGTCTTATCTGGAACTATTGGCCCCGATGTAGTCGATATTCAAACTTTTTATCAAAAGACCGGCATGTTTACTTATGACCCCGGTTTTACTTCCACGGCCAGTTGCAGCTCATCGATAACTTATATCGATGGTGAAAAAGGTATACTGCTTTATCGCGGTTACCCTATCGAGCAACTCGCAGAACATTGCACTTTTTTGGAGGTTTGTTATCTGCTGCTGAATGGCGAATTACCCGACACCGATGAAATGCAGCAGTTCGAAGACACCATAACCCTGCATACTATGGTGCACGATCAGCTGACTAACTTTTTTAAAGGATTCCGTCGCGATGCACACCCGATGGCCATTATGGTGGGTGTTGTTGGTGCATTGTCATCGTTTTATCATGACGCGCTGGACATTAAATCTAAGAAAGATCGTGACCTGAGCGCCATTCGCCTGATCGCCAAAGTACCGACCATCGTGGCGATGTGCCATAAATACAGCACCGGCTTACCGTTTATGTATCCGCAAAACAAGCTAAATTACGTTGAAAACTTTATGCGGATGATGCTGGGTACGCCTTGTGACGAGTTCCAGCCCAATCCGGTATTGGTCAGAGCGTTGGACAGAATTTTGATCCTGCATGCCGATCATGAACAAAATGCCTCGACTTCAACCGTGCGCTTAGCCGGTTCCAGCGGCGCCAATCCCTACGCCTGTATCACTGCCGGGATTGCCTGTCTCTGGGGGGCCGCCCATGGCGGTGCCAATGAGGCTGTACTCAATATGCTGGAGGAGATTGGCGATGTTTCGAACATTGCTGTATTTATAAGCAAGGCCAAGGACAAAAGCGATCCGTTCAGGCTGATGGGTTTTGGTCATCGGGTTTATAAAAATTATGACCCGCGTGCCAAATTAATGCGTGAAACCTGTCATGAAGTGCTCACGGAATTAGGTCTGCATGATGACAAAATATTCAAATTAGCGTTGGAGTTGGAGCGCATCGCCCTTGAAGATCAATACTTCATCGAGAAAAAACTTTACCCGAACGTCGATTATTATTCCGGCATTGTGCTGCATGCATTAGGCATACCCAGTAACATGTTTACCGCGATGTTCGCGATGGGCCGAACCGTGGGCTGGATCGCTCATTGGGATGAAATGATAGCGGATCCGGAACAAAAAATAGGACGGCCAAGACAGCTTTACACCGGCGCAACAAAACGTGATATTCCGCCGCAGCATATTAAACGGAGGTAGTGCTCGTAAAGTTAGGCATTGTTAATCCTAAAAACCGCAGTTAGTCCACGAAAAGCACGAAAGAAATCAGTATGTTGTATTGCGCAGTCATTCACCCTTTGGGTGACGATCTACAACTGGGTATCTCTTTGAATATTTTCGTGCTTTTTGTGTTTTTCGTGGATCAAATGATTTTTCTAGGTTAATGCATAACACCGCAACGACTTGTATGGATGCAGGAGCAAATAGCTATTTTTGCGGTCGTTCGTCGTTTCAGTCATTTGCTGAAGGGCATCTAAAAATTGAATTGATAAACGCTGAAATGTGTACAATTTCTTCAATGCAAAGACTGTGTTCCATTATGTAATCATGCCATTCGACGTTGTAATCCATCGATTTTAGCGTATCGAATGCGGCTTTGCCGGACTCGACTGCAACGACGGGGTCTATGATGCCGTGAGCCATAAATATCGGTGTAGTTTTATTAGCGGCTGAATGCTCGGTTTTTAATTGTTCAATTGTCGGCAAATAAGTCGACAGCGCAACAATTCCGGCCAATTGATGCGGGTACTTTAAGCCGGTATGAAGCGCAATCACGCCTCCCTGGGAAAACCCGGCCAGTAAAATATGGGTTGATGGGATACCCTTGTCAATTTCCTGCTGGATCAATGGTTCAATCAAGTCGGCTGATTGATAGATACCGTCAACATCGACTTTGTGTTCCTGCGACATCTCCAAAATATCGTACCAGGAGCGCATCGACATACCACCGTTGATGGTGACAGCCTGAATCGGCGCATTGGGAAAGATGAAATGGATGTTGGCTTTCGCGGTTAACAGCAGTTCGGGAACCAGTCTTTCAAAATCATGACCATCGGCACCTAATCCATGTAACCATATGACAGAATATAGGTGCTCCGATTCGGGTTGTATTTCGATGGTGCTAAGTTGTCTGGAATTCATAAATCCTCCAAGATAGTCGTCAATGCCAGGGATTGCCGTCAAATTTCGGCAGATCAGGGTTCATAGTGTCCCATGGCTGGGCATCTGCCACCCAAATATCTTTTTTTGGCTGAAAAATGCCGGGATCGTCAAGCGTTGCGGCGGCGACCGTTCTTATGTCGGTAAAGGTGCTGTTCCTGCCAAACAACGAAGTCCCGCATTCCGGGCAAAAGGCACGATAAACGGTATTGCCGCTTGCCGCAACTGTGGCATATTCTTTATAGTTGCCGGTTATGGTAAGTGCTGAGGCAGGAACAAACAGGCCGGCAAAATAGGGGGCGCCAATCGCTTTTTGACAGGTTCGACAATGGCAGTTGAAACCACTGATAGGTGGGGTCGATATTTCATATCTGACCGCACCGCAAAGACAGCCGCCGGTAATGGGCAGTTCCATATTTTTCTCCTTCGACTGCACGGACAGATATTTGCTTCCCTGTAATTGCAGGGAAGATTTACCGGTAAATCTTAGTACAATAGAGCGAACATAGCTAAACTTTAGCAAACAATACAGAGTCATAAACAATGTGGGACAATCTTATTTTAATCGCTTTATTGCTGGGTGCATATCTGTACTGGTTTAACGGGCAGCAGGTGAAAGAGATTGCGCTTAAAGCAGTCAGGGCGCATTGCTTGAATCTGGAAGTCCAAATGCTGGATGAGTATGTTGCGCTAAACAGCATCCGGCTGGACAGGGATCAAACCGGGAAGATGCGGGTGCGACGGGCATTTTTGTTTGAATTTTCTTCAACCGGAAATGAACGCTATAACGGAGCTTGTATTATGCTCGGGCGGCGAGTCGAATCCATTCATATGGAGCCGTACCGGTTTGACGAGGAATTTTAAAAAATAGTTTTGTGGAGGATCAAATGAGTCAGTGTTCAGTCTGTGGTCATGAGCGTAACGATCGTGATATCAAGTGCCCGGAATGTGGTCATTTTTACTCAAAAATTGCCGAGATTATTGCCGAACAGGAAGCGCAGGAGGAAATGCAAACATTTCGTGGGCGATGTAAAAGAATCTTTAACGCGGATGATAGTAAGCTCGCATTGCAGGCCGAGTTGAAGCTGATGAGGGAGGGGCTGACTAAAAAAGGCCTATTTGCACTTTTTGTGATTTTCGTATTTGTGTTTGCTTTGGTTGCTTCTGTTTTGTAGTCATCATTAAGCGATGACGTGTGCCATACGCTAAGCTGTTAGCTGACCACAAACAGCTTAAGGTATGGCGCTGGGTCTATAATTACCCTATCTTTCCAATAGATCGAGTTTGCTTTCTTTCCCGTTCCAGTCATCCGCATCAGGTAAAGGCGGTTTTACATCGGTAATAACAGGCCATTGTTTGGCCAGTTCGGCATTTAATGCGATGAAATCTTCCTGCCCCTCAGGCAATTCATCTTCTGCAAAAATTGCGTTGGCGGGGCATTCAGGTTCGCATAACGTGCAATCGATACACTCATCCGGATCAATAACCAGAAAGTTAGGGCCTTCATGAAAGCAATCTACCGGGCATACATCTACACAATCAGTAAATTTGCATTTAATACAGTTTTCGGTGACTACAAAAGTCATAATTATTACCAGGAAAGTTGATTTTTAATTTAAAGCGTTATTCTAGCAGAAAGCGTTGGATGATTGAATGCCGAGTTTGTTAAACGCATCATTTAGCCGGGTTTGGTGTGATGCCGAGGCAAGTAATGGCAGGGCAAATAGAGGCTCATTTAGTCTTCGCGCCATTCTGAATAAGGATGTATCGCGAGATTGTTGTTGTAATAACGCAAATCCGCGGTGACTTCCAGGCCTAGCCAGTAGGGTTTGGAAAAAGATTGTCCTGTTGCGTCCAGTTCAATTTCAGCGACTATCAAGCCCTGATTGTCGCCTTCAAACTCATCTATTTCCCAAAGATGATTATCATCAGTGACGAAATGACGGGTTTTTTCGATTAACGGTTTCCTGCAAAGATTCATTAATATCTCGTTTGCATCAGTCATCGGAATTTCATATTCATATTCATGCCGGTGAGTGCCGACAGTCGCCGTTTTTATGTTCAGCCAGGCATGATCATTGCTGATGCGCACCCTGATTGAGCTGGTTGCCTGAGAGCTTAAATAGCCTTGCCGATATTCTACCGAATGGCTAACGTATTTGCGCCAGTCATCATTGGCAAGCAAAAATTTATGTTCTATTTCTATAGCCATGAGTAGATGTCTTTAGTATGGGGTACCATTCAGCTTGCGTAGCCTAAGCTAACCGGATTAATGAAAAAAATTATCGTCATTATTATCATCGTCGTCGTCCAGCGACAATGATTCTCCGGGAATTGTCTTTTCTTCCATTGCCCATTCCCCCAGATCAATCAATTTACACCGTTCGGAGCAGAAGGGTTTGGAGGGTTGTTCAGGAATCCAGGGTACAGAGCGTCCGCAGTTAGAGCACTTTACAATCAGTGTTTTATTGGATGCAGACATTAGAAGAGGCAGCAGGTTAGATAAAAAGGAATCTTGTCAGGACTTTGTGTTGGCCGTTTGTTGTCGGAAGACGGCACCATGAACCGGATGGTGCAGCGGTGTTTGCCGCCACTGATTTCTGCAAAGCAGTGTATGGATTTATCCACACTGACTTTAAGCAGTTGGTGGAGTTGGTGGGGTTGATTGATGTCCAGCGAAAATTGAAAAAAACCGGCTTCAGCGATCTCATGAGTCGGTGAACTGCAATGACGGATAAAATTAAGAATCAGGTCAATTGCGGTACGGATGTCATTAAATGGGCTACTCCAGTGTTGCAGGTCTTTTAATCGATTAGCTTCATCCTGCTCAAGCCAGTAATGGAATTCGGGTAAGTCGAAAGAACACGTTCCACCAGGGATGGAACTGCGTTGAGCGATGCTCTGGAATAAGTCGCTTTCCATGACAAGGGTGCCGATTTTTCCGTTAGTGGCATAGAGTTTTTTGCTGGTTTGATTTAATGTGCGAAGCAGTTCTTCCAGTTTTTGGGTGTCGACGCCTTGGTTATAGGCGATTTTATTGAGTACGTTGGCATGCCGATCGAGCTCTTTCAGTATTTCTGATTTGAGATCATTGCGTCTGAAAATGGTCATGATATCGAGCAGCACGCTGATCGCGGCACGTTTATCATCAACCGTCTCACCCGTTAAGAAATGGCTGAATTGCAGGAAAAGTTGTTCTAGCCGTATAAAAACCCGGATGCGTTCATTGAGTGGGAATTCATAGGTAATCGTGGTGTTCACAGACAAGTTAATCCTGGTAAGCGCTTAATGAAAGGTATAAATTGTGCAGTTTTTTTACCTGTTCTGCAAGTCTATAATCAGTATTCGAGTTATCAATCAGATCGTCGGCTTTTGCTTTTCTGAATGCGCGAGACACCTGGTTGTCGATTATGGACTGTATTCTGGCAACGGTCAGATTATCTCGAATCTTAACGCGTTCAATTTGCGTCTCAACAGGGCAGTCGATAACCAATATCCGGTCAACAAGGTGAGTCATGCCGGTTTCGAATAATAATGGAATGCTGATTATGCAATACGGAGCGATGAGCTGTTCGAGTTCTGCTTGCAGGGTTTTGTAGATTAAGGGATGAAGTATTGATTCAAGTTTTTGTTTCTGTTCGTGATCGGAAAAAACCAGTTCCCTGAGATTTTGTCTATTCAACGAGCCGTCCGGGTTGAGGATGGCGGGGCCAAATTCCTGTCGTATTCGAGCAAGTGCCGGCTGTCCTTTTTCGACCAGCCGATGGGCTATTTCATCGGCATCGAGCACCGGGACATTTAACTCAGAAAAAATCCTGGCAACCGTCGATTTTCCACAGCCTATGCCGCCGGTTAGTCCGATTTTCAACACGATTTTACAAACCTGCGGCGGTCAAATAGAGTTGGTTAAGATCGTTTCCCCATAATAGCGCGATCCATCCTGCGGCTGCTAGATAAGGCCCGAAAGGGATAGGTACGGTATGATCGTGTTTGACAAAAATGATCATGCCGAGACCGATGACCGCACCGACCAGTGATGATAATAAAATAATAATCGGCAAGTACTGCCAGCCCAACCAGGCACCGAATAAAGCCAGCAATTTGAAATCGCCATAGCCCATGCCTTCTTTGCCGGTTATCAGTTTAAACAGATGAAATACCGCCCAAAGGGCTGTATAACCGGCAACAGCGCCGATGATGCTGGTGTGGGCATCAGTAAACACATTAAAGAGACTCAGACACAGACCCAGCCAAAGCAGGGGCAGGGTGATGGAGTCAGGCAGTAACTGGTGGTCAATATCAATAAAGATTAATGCAATCAACGACCAAGTCAGCAGCAGGGCGAAAGCGGCTTGAGGCGTGTAGCCAAAATGCCAGGCGACTATGAATGATGTTATCGCGGTGAAAGCTTCTATGAGCGGATAGCGCATCGAAATGTGACAGCCGCATTGTGCACACTTTCCTCTTAAAAAAACATAGCTGATGACCGGAATGTTCTGGTAAGGCTTGATCGGCGTATTGCATTTTGGGCAGCGGGATAAAGGAAAAACCAGATTAAAGGGTTCTTCTTTTTCAGTCTGCGCCGTTTCCGGATTAAGTTGCAAGTATTCGGTACATTCCTTACGCCATCCTTGTTGCATCATGATGGGCAATCGATAGATGACGACATTCAGAAAGCTGCCGACTAGCAAGCCGATAACACCGGCTAAAAGTGAAAATAAAGGCGTTATAGCTAAAAGCGTATTAAGTTGTTGCATCGGTGTTTTTGAGAAATGAGTGAAAGGCTAAAGGCTAAAGGCTAAAGATAAATTGTATTGGCGCCAGGGTTTTTTCGCTTTGTATCTTTCGCCCGATTCTTCTTCAAATCGCCGCACCCATTTTAAATATCGGTAAATACATTGCGACAATCAGGCCGCCGACTAAAATGCCCAGTATCACCATAATAATAGGTTCCATTAAGCTGCTTAAATTATCGACCAGGTTGTCGACTTCTTCGTCGAAAAAATCGGCGACTTTCAACAGCATGGAATCCATTGCGCCGGATTCCTCGCCGATAGCCACCATCTGTATTACCATGTTCGGCCAAAGATTGGACTGCTGCATCGCAAATTGAAGTCTTTGTCCGGTTGCCACTTCCTCGCGCATTTTTAACACGGCTTCTGAGTAGATAATATTGCCGCAGGCTCCGGCGACGGACTCGAGAGCCTCTACCAAGGGCACCCCGGCTGCCGACATGGTGGCCAAGGTTCTGGCAAAACGCGCAACGGCAGACTTGTTTAAAATGAGACCGACTACCGGTAATTTCAGCAGGGTTTTATCCAGAAAGTGACAGAATGCTTTGGAACGTTTTTTAAAATAGCCGAACACGTAAACAGCGCCAATAACAATACCAACAACAACATACCACCAAGCCTGCATCCATTCAGACATATGGACAACCATTTTAGTGAAGGCGGGCAAATCTGCGCCAAAACTTTTAAACATGTCGTCAAATACCGGCACCACAAAAATCAGCAGGATGGTGGTGACGATAAAGGCGACAACAATAACAGCGATCGGATAGGTCAGCGCCTTTTTGATCTTTTTCTTCATCGACTCGGTTTTTTCTTTGTAGGTGGCGATCTTATCCAGCAGCGTTTCCAATACCCCCGCCTGTTCGCCTGCCGCAACCAAGTTACAAAATAATTCATCAAAATACAGCGATTTTTTGTTTAGCGCTTCGGCCAAGGTGTCGCCGCCTTCAATATCGGCTTTGATCCCCATCAGCAGGGCCTCCATGCTGGCGTTATCATGGCCTTTGCCGACAATCTCGAAAGACTGAACCAAAGGCACGCCCGCTTTAAGCATCGTGGCAAGCTGTCTGGCGAAAATGGCTATGTCGCCCGGCGTGATGGCCTGGATTTTTGCGCTGAATAACGGTTTGGGTTTTTTCTTGAGTTTAATGACACGATAGCCTTGCCGCCGCAGCTCGGTTTTCGCAATGATTTCGCTTCTTGCAGAGATTATGCCACCGGTTTTCTTTTTGTTTTTGTCGGTTCCCGCCCAGACGAAATCTATTTGTTCAGTTTGCTGTGCCATGATTATTCCTTGGTAATCCGATCAATTTCTTCCAGGCTGGTTATTCCCATGCTTACCTTGTTGAGTCCCGATCTACGCAAATCATTAAAACCTTCAGCCAGCGCGCACTCCGCCAGTTGATCGGCATTGCCGCCGTTTAAGATCAGAGTGCGCATTTTTTCGGTCAGCGTCAGGACTTGATAAATACCGACCCGGCCTTTATAGCCATTGGTGCAATGATCGCAGCCGACCGCACTGAACATCTTAAGCTCGCGTAACTCTTCCGGTTTGAAGCCGGCATCAAGGAGAACTTTATCGGGAAGGTTGGCCGGGACTTTGCAGTGTTCACAAAGCCTCCGGCCCAGACGTTGCGCCATAATCAAATTAACCGCAGAAATGATGTTGAAGGCAGGTATGCCCATTTGCAGGAGTCGATTTAAGGTTTGCGGGGCGTCATTAGTATGCAAGGTTGATAGCACCAAATGTCCCGTTTGTGCGGCTTTAACGGCGATTTCGGCGGTTTCCAAATCACGAATTTCGCCGACCATGATGATATCGGGATCCTGCCGTAAAAACGCCCGTAAAGCACTGGCAAAAGTCAGGCCTGCTTTAGGATTCATGTTGACCTGATTGATGCCTTCTACAGTGATTTCAACCGGGTCTTCGGCGGTGGAAATATTGCGCTCCACGGTATTCAGGATATTTAAACCGGTATAAAGGGTAACCGTTTTACCGCTACCTGTTGGCCCTGTGACCAGGACTAAACCGTAGGGTTTGTTGATGGCCTCAAGGAAAATCTGTTGTTGTTCCGGTTCAAAACCCAATTTTTCGACGCCCAGTTGGGCGCTGGTAGGGTCCAAAATACGCAAAACGACTTTTTCGCCAAACAGGGTAGGGCAGGTATTTACCCGGAAATCAATGGCGCGATTTTTGGATAAGGTCATTTTGATACGGCCATCTTGCGGAACCCTGCGTTCGGCAATATCCATTTTAGACATCACTTTAAGACGGGACACGAGTCTGTTGGCGATACTTTGGGGCGGCGTGGCAACCTGGCGAAGTATGCCGTCCGATCGGTAGCGGATGCGGAAAATTTTTTCGTAGGGTTCCATGTGTATATCGGATACCCCCTGTTTGATCGAGTCTAACAATATCTTGTTAACGTAACGCACAATAGGCGCATCATCAATGTCTGAGTTGACTTCGGCTTTAGCGATATCTTCTTCGCCACCGCTGATGTTCAGGTTGTCCAAATCCTCATCAAGCATATCCGTCATTGAGGTATCGGCGGCCTCTAAGGCGGCCTCAATGGTTTTGGCAAGCTTATCTTCTTCAACCAGAACGGCTTCGGGATTAAGG
Source organism: Methylobacter svalbardensis (assembly GCF_037671525.1). Lineage (NCBI taxonomy): Bacteria > Pseudomonadati > Pseudomonadota > Gammaproteobacteria > Methylococcales > Methylococcaceae > Methylobacter > Methylobacter svalbardensis. The sequence continues at coordinate 51,179 of NZ_JAWPOH010000007.1, read as the reverse complement.
CGGCTGTGGAACTTGATGTCATCCAGAACGTGAAAATCGGTTGGATCGGATATGGCGACAAACAGGGTTTTGCCCCGGGTAAAAAGGGGGAGCGCGTGGCATTTTCGGACGAGCTTTTCGCTTACCAGATTTACAGGGAGTTTACGGAAGTCGATGGCATCCAGATCAAAAAAAGGTACGCCAAATTCAATGGAGGCTTGGGATGCGATCACTTTACTGTCAATAAGCTTATTGCTGGCAAGATAACGTATTAGCGAGACTTGTTTTTTTTGCGCTTCCTGGCTATGGGTTCGTGCATCATTCTCAGTTAGCAATCCCTTTTCAATCAAGCACCGTATAAGGCCACTAAATTGTAAATCTGTTGATGCGGTTTTCATAGGATGCTTGCTTTGTCAGTTGTTTGAACAAATATAGGTTAAAAAGGGGTAAGGTACAAGGCTAAGGGCTAAGGGCTAAAGGGGCGCTCTTTTTGCCCTTCGCCTTTCGCCCTTCGTCCGCCTTTCTTATAACTCCCGAATTTTGCGCTGCTGTTCTTCCAGGTTGTTAAGTATCGAACGTAAATCAGCCAGCTTGGCTTTTTCTTTATCGATAACTTCCGGAGGCGCTTTGTCGACAAACGCCGGGTTATTTAACTTACCCTCGACTCTAGGCAGGTCGTTATGGATTTTTTGTATTTCCTTTTCCAGTCGCGCCAGTTCCGCTTCCTTGTCGATTAAGCCCGCCATGGGGATCAGGATTTTCATCTCGCCGACTAAGGCCATCGCCGATTCGGGCGTGGTGTCATCAGTGTTTAACCAGGTGATCGATTCCAGCCTGCCCAGCTTTTGTAAATAAATCCGGTTGTTGGTCAAGCTTTGTTGATCGGCATCCGAGCCGTTTTGCAATAATATCGGCAGTGGTTTGCTCGGGGCGATATTCATTTCGCCACGAATGCGGCGCACGCCCAGAATAAAACTCATCACCCAGTTGGTTTCGGCGATGGCGTTAGCATCGATTTGCGCTTCATCGGCAACCGGGTAAGGTTGCAACATAATGGTTTCGGCATACACACCATCCCTGGCGATCGCCGCGCCAGTTCCCGACTGGCCTGCGGCATACACACCATCCCTGGCGATAATACCCGCCAATGGTGCAACCCGCTGCCAGATTTCTTCGGTAATAAACGGCATGATCGGATGCGCCAAACGTAAAATCGACTCCAGAACCGTCAGCAGGGTTTTACGGGTGCCGCGTTGCAGCGCCTCATCGCCGGATTGCAGCGATATTTTTGACAGTTCCAGATACCAGTCGCAATACTCATTCCAGGTGAACTCGTAAATGGCTTGAGCGGCCAGGTCAAAACGGTAGTTGTCGATCGCGTTGCTGGTTACGGCCGTCACCTGATGCAGACGGGAGGTAATCCAGCGGTCCACCTGGCTGTATTCGCAAGGTGCATCAGATAAACCGTTATCCTGCTCTTCGGTGTTCATCAGCACGAACCGCGCCGCGTTCCACAGCTTGTTGCAGAAATTTCGATAACCTTCGGTGCGGGCAAGATCAAAGCGAATATCGCGGCCGGTAGACGCCAACGAAGCGAAGGTAAAACGCAACGCATCGGTACCGTAAGACTGAATGCCGTCCGGGAAATGCTTGCGGGTATCCTGTTCGATTTTTTTGGCCAAATGCGGCTGCATCATGCCGGAAATACGTTTTGCAACCAAGGCTTCCAGTTCTATGCCGTCGATGATGTCAATCGGGTCGAGTACATTGCCCTTGGATTTGGACATCTTCTGCCCTTCCGCATCGCGCACCAAACCGTGGATGTAGACTTCCTTGAACGGCACTGCGCCCTGGAATTTCAGGCCCATCATGATCATCCTGGCCACCCAGAAGAAAATGATGTCAAAGCCGGTCACCAGTACGCTGGTCGGGTAATGCTTGGCCAGTTCCGAAGTTTGCTCGGGCCAGCCTAAGGTGGAAAAAGGCCACAACGCGGAAGAAAACCAGGTGTCCAGCACATCTTCATCCTGTCTAAGCGCATAGTCGGCAGGCAGGTTGTGCTTGGCGCGGACATCCTGCTCGGAGTTGCCGACGTAAATATTGCCCAGTTCGTCATACCAGGCCGGGATACGGTGCCCCCACCAGATTTGCCGGGAAATACACCAGTCCTGGATATTGCGCATCCAGTCGAAATAGGTGTTTTTCCAGTTATCCGGCACAAACTTGATGTCGCCGTTTTCAACGGCGGCAATCGCAGGCTCGGCTAGCGGCGCAACCTTAACATACCACTGGTCGGTCAGCAGCGGTTCGATAATGCTGTTGCTGCGGTCGCCACGCGGCACCATCAATTTGTGGTCGGCGATTTTTTTCAGCAAACCGAGAGCATCAAGGTCGGCGACCATTTGTTTGCGCGCGACAAAGCGATCCAGGCCGATGTATTTGGCTGGAATCAGCTCGTTTTCGCCTTCGTCGTTGCCGCGTATCGCGGCGTCAACGGTAAACAGATTAATCAAGCCGCCATGCGGCAAGTCCTGAATAACCGAGGTATGACGGTGGCGCGTCCAGACCTCGTAATCGTTAAAATCATGAGCCGGAGTGATCTTGACGCAGCCGGTGCCGAATTCGGGATCGACATAGTCATCGGCAATAATCGGTATGCGACGGCCTGTTAATGGCAGTTCCACGAACTCACCGAGCAGATGTTTGTAGCGCTCGTCATTGGGATGTATCGCTACCGCCGCATCGCCCAGCAGGGTTTCAGGACGGGTGGTGGCGACGATTAAATGCCCCTGACCGTTGGACAGCGGGTATCGAATTTGCCACATGTAGCCGTTTTCTTCTTCCGACAACACTTCCAGATCGGAAACGGCGGTATGCAAAACCGGGTCCCAGTTGACCAGGCGTTTGCCGCGATAAATCAGGCCTTCCTCATACAGCCGGATAAACACTTCCTGCACCGCATCGGACATGCCGTCATCCATGGTGAAGCGCTCCTTGTCCCAGTCCAGCGAAGAGCCCATACGCCGCAGTTGACGGGTAATGGCGCCGCCGGATTCCTCCTTCCATTCCCAGACTTTTTCCAGGAATTTTTCGCGGCCCAGATCATGGCGGGTAAGGCCTTCCGCATTGCACAGCCTTTCGACCACCATTTGCGTGGCAATGCCCGCATGGTCGGTGCCCGGTTGCCACAAGGTGCTACAGCCTTTCATCCGGTGATAGCGGGTCAGCGCATCCATGATGGTATCCTGAAAGGCATGGCCCATGTGCAAACTGCCGGTGACATTGGGCGGTGGAATCATGATGCAATAGGATTCACCCTCCGGTTTGGCCGCGAAATAGCCTTTGTCTTCCCAGGTTTGATACCAGCGTTGTTCGATTGAATGCGGGGCGTATGTTTTTTCCATGGATGCGTTATTATTTTTGTGAAAAAGTTAGCTATTTTAGCAGGATTAAGCAGGTAGGGTGGGCAAACAGGCTTTATCGTTCGCCCACTTTTTTATCCGTGATTGGTGGGCTTAATATAATATTGTATCGTTTCTACGGCAACCGTGGGAGCGATAACTGTCGCGGGCGCGGCCCGCTCCTACAAATATTATCCGTACAAACATTATCCGTAGGAGCGGGCCGCGCCCGCGAGCTTTAACAATCAAAAAGCAATAAACAGGTGTTTAAGATGCTGGCGCAGGTTCCACTTGGCATCGGTGTTCAGGGCGCGTTCCAGGCAGATAAAAGCTTGCGGGTTTTGCAGTAATTGATCGACGGTTTTATTCGACAGCGTATTGTCCAGACAAATCAATGCAGATCAAACAAGCCGATCAGTTGCGCTTCTTTTTCGGTGATGTAAGCTTCCAGCCGTTGCAGGTTTTCAGTTTCCGAAGCTTCCGGGTCGGGTTTGAAATCGACGCGGGGAAAATGCGATTTGGTCAATTGGTAGACTCTGAAACCGGCATCCAAAGCTTGGGGGTTGTCGCCACTTGTGCCCTTGAGGGTGGTGTTGGACATTTTGCTTTGCAGGGTGTTTTCGTTCATTTTTATATTGATGTTGTTGGTACATTGTGGGCAACGCTTTTTTGCCCACCACATGATGAATTCATAGTTTTGGTGCCGTAAACGGTGGGCAAAAAAGCCTGTCTACCCTGCAATCTATAGCCGATTTGCCCAGTAATCCGGTTTTCTATGCAGATGGGGTATGGCTACAATCAATATTTCATTAGCCCGAATTTGGTAAATAATGCCATAAGGAAATTGCTTGATGAGGCAGCGTCGTGTGCGATGGCTCAATTGTTACCACGCATCAGGATATTGTTTAATACGTGCTACAGCCGATTGCACCTGATCAAGAAATTCAAAACCAAGTCCTGATCGCTGAGCATTGTAATACTCAATGCCCTTCTCAAGCTCTTTTTCAGCGGCATTTAAAAAGTTAACGTTCACTTTTATATTTGTCAAATACTTGCTCGGCGCTAATCGCTTTTATGTTTCCTGCCTCATAAGCATCGATTCGGTTTTCCGCTTCTTTTGCCCAAAGCTCATCCATTGTTTTATCCGGCTGATCGAGACTGGCTAACAATTTTTCAACCAAGCTCGCCCTGTTTTTAGGTGCGAGCGTTAAAGCCTCTTTAAGTATTTGTTGTTCTAACATTATGTCACCTCATTGTTGATGATTTATGTTGTTGAATGTCGGGCAATTAGAAAGGAATCTCAGTTGGCACCGTCATACCGGCATGGATGCCGGTATGACGAACTTTTTGGCGTTAACTGAATTATCTTGCTAATCAGGTTTCATTTTACAGCGATTATATCTTCATATCGCCGTAATCTTTAACGGGGGCTTGATAGGTTGCGTTAGGTTTTTTCCTGCAAGCGTTCTTGCTGGCCATCGGGGGTGTTGGGCATTTTGCTTTGCAGGGTGGATTCGTTCATTTTTCGTTGTATTGATGGTTGGATGTTTTATCGTTCCCACGCTCCGGCGTGGGAACGATGTCGTTTTGCCGGTGCCGATTTCCATTTCGATGCAGATTTGCGGCTCTTCGCTTAAGGCGGCTTCATTTTCTGCAAGGGCGTCTTGTTGCAGGATGGTGAGTTTATTTTTGTGTAGCTGCTCCGGGCTTAGCAAGCACAGGTTTGGGGCAATATCGGATGCATTTGTTTGTGATAGTAACGGACGCTCAGATACATTTTTGCTTTGACCTTTGAAGAGTTCAACCGCGCTTTGTATGGCTTTGTTTTGATAGAGCAGGTCTTCAAGCTGAAGTTGCATCGTGTTCCTTAGTTTGCGCTAAAGGGTGAAAAGGTGTGCTTACCAATCTTTATGCGTCGTAATCTTGATGCCTGACTGCTGATAGCGGCGATAACGATTTCTGCCGGCTTCTTTGGTCGTTTCGCTATTATCCAGTATTTCAAGAATGCGCTCGGTTTGCGCTCCAAAGTTAGGATAGTGTGACGACAGGTTGAATAGGACTTTTTGCCAGTTTTCGGGCGCATCCAGCGAGCCGATCAGTATGACTTTTTCTGTGGCCGCACTCGCTCCCGGCGAGTCTGCGGCATACACACCATCCCTGGCGATATCGGGCTGTTCGCCGGTATATATCTGGTGCGGGATAAAACTGCCCGCCCTGAAAGTCCAGAGCAGGTCGTCTATGATTTGGCTTTGTTCGGCTGAATCGGTGAGCACATAGCAAAAACTGCCGCTACGATAGGCTTTTTCGATCAGTTTACAGGCAAACAGATACCGATCTTCCAGCGATTCAGTCGGCAGTATATAAAAGCTGACTTCAGCCACTTAGGTGATTTCCACTAATGAATCGACTAAAAAAATCGTCCACGAAAAATACAAAAATTCTCATAACACGATTGTTGTGACTGCTTTTTTCGTGTCTTTCGTGGAGAGGGTTTTTCCTACGGATCACCTTATGCCTTTGGCTGTTGAGCGCGGTCAATCAGATACTGGCTTAATAACGATACCGGGCGGCCGGTTGCACCTTTGGTTGGACCGGTGCGCCAGGCGGTGCCGGCAATGTCCAGATGTGCCCAGCGGAATTTTTCGGCAAAACGTGACAGAAAACAGGCGGCAGTGATGGTGCCGGCATCTTTGCCGCCGACATTGGCTATGTCGGCGAAATTGGATTTAAGTTGTTCCTGATATTCTTCCCATAGCGGTAAACGCCAAACGCTGTCGTTGGCGGTTTCACCGGCCGCACTCAGGTCATTGCACAAGGCGTCATCGTTGCCGAGCAGGCCGCTGGTTACACGGCCTAAAGCCACCAGGCAGGCGCCGGTCAGGGTGGCCAGATCAATCACTACCTCGGGATTGAAGCGTTCGGCATACGTTAACGCGTCGCACAGCAGTAAGCGGCCTTCGGCATCGGTATTTAACACTTCAATGGTTTTGCCGGACATGCTGGTCAAAATATCGCCCGGTTTATTGGCGTCGCCATCCGGCATATTTTCTGACGAGGGAATCAGGCCGATAATATTCAACGGCAGTTGCAGTTGCGCCACGGCAAGCAAGGTGCCCAGAACAGACGCGCCGCCGCACATGTCGTATTTCATTTCATCCATGCCTGCGCCCGGTTTTAATGAAATGCCGCCTGCATCGAAAGTGAGACCTTTGCCGATCAGCACGATAGGCTTGGCGTCTTTATCGCCACATTGATAGCTTAGGGTGATAAATTTTGCCGGTTGACGACTGCCGCGCGAGACCGATAAAAGAGCGCCCATGCCCAGTGCAGTCATATCGGATTCTTCCAGGATGTTAACATCCAGACTGGCATATTTTTTACTCAGCTCTATCGCTTGTTCGGCAAGATAGGTTGGGGTGCAGATGTTACCCGGCAAATCGGCCAGGTGTTTAGTCAACTCCATGCCTTCGGCAATAGCCTTGCCTTGCAGCATCCCAGAATGCGCCAAAGCTCGTTCGGCTTCGGTGGCGGCAATGCTGATTTTTTGAATCTGGCTTTCTGTTTCTTTATCGGATTTTGTGTGGGTAAATTGATAGACGGCATCGTTAAAGACTTCAATGATGTGCCGGGATTTCCATTGCAGGTCACGGCCTGCAACATCGCATTCCGCCAGACAGCAGATGACCGATTTTATTTGCGGCTTTTTCAGGCTGTTAACGGCAGCGAGCAACGCTTTTTTGTAGTCTTTGCCGGATAAAGGCTTATTTTCGCCCAGTCCGACCAGCAAAATGCGTTCAATCTTGCTGTCTGGAACAGCGTTGATTAACACGGTTTCGCCGTTTTTTCCGCTCAGGTCGCCACGGCTGACGATGTTGTTAATGAGTCCGTGAGTGATGCTGTTAAGCGTGGATGCTGATGGACTGAGTTGTTGGTCTTGATAAACACCGACAATAATACAATCACATTGCAGCTCTTCTAATGGTGCGGTTTCTATTGAATAATCCATAACTTAACTCGGTTATTTGTTGAATGGAGCATTATCTTGAGCAGACCTGAATTAACTGGCCCTGAGCCTGTCGAACAGGGCGGCTCAAGATGGGCCGTTTAGCTGGGATTATACAACACACACTCGTTTTTGATACGGGGGATACGACGGTTGGCGGTAAATTGGATTTTATAGATTCACCACGAAGACACGAAGGACGCGAAGTTTTTACTCAAGCCCCTCTGAAAGTATATTGATTTTTTAAAGATAAAACTATGAACTTCCGTTTACGACCAAAGTTGACGATGGATTTTAAAGTAACTTTATCTCCTCTTCCAATTCGCGTATTTTAAGAAACAACGGCTTAAGTAGTTCGTTGGCGTCTCCATAAAAAAGTTTCCCACTCCCCGTTACTTCAATATTTTTTCTTTGCTCTAAAGATGACAAACTGCGCTTTTGCTCATACTCAGACGCATGAGATTCTAAATACCTCCTAACTGCACTATTTCCCTGTTCTTTTATATATTCATATTCTATCCAGTATGGGCCAACACCTTTAGGATAGCGTTCAATATCTAAGACTGCACCAGATTCATACGCCATGATAATTAAACCAATATGATTTATCCTGTCACTATCACTATCACTATAACGAGAAAAAAAACCCATATTATTGTCTTCCTAATAAATAAATCCTCTAAAAATTTTATATTAGCATAAGGCATGTTTCTATTGCGGTTTTCTTAGCCAAGTAGGCCGGAATAAGACCATCCAAGCGCGTAGCGCGAGGTGGCGTTTCCGGCGGATTCGGGCGGTGTGTGCCGGAAACGCCCGTTTTCGCTATCGCTCAAACAGGTTTATTCCGGCCTACGGGGCTATGAATTTCAGCTTACACCCCATTGCTGTCATTGGAGCAGGCTAGGAACGGACTGTTAAACTACGCGGCTAATCACTCTTCTGCATCTTTGGTTGCCATGTCTTATTTGCCAAGCCGTGGTAGTTAGCCAGTGAACGGACAAGCTCTTCATCGCGACCAATGACAAATCGCTGGCAATGGTCAGTCAATCCTAGATTTATCTGACGAACTTGCTGAGCACTCGCGACCCTGTGCTCTAACCGCCCATTGTTACTGTACATCAAGAGGGCACAAGACGCGGTTAGCGGAAACACGACTAGGGCATCAGAGTTCCCAAAGCCAACTCCATAAAAGTTGCTCTTACGCGGTGCGACGGTGGTAAGCAACACGGGGGCATCGGTCGTAACGAATGACTTCTTGTCGTTGTTTCGGTGAGTCACGATCCAGTCACGCCTAGCCAAAATTGGCGCAACGGTAAAGGCCATTTCCATGGCCTTTCCGACAGCCCACTTGTGATCCGTGGTCACTTTATATGCGCCGCTATTAATGAAGTTAACCAGCCCCTGAGCCTCTTTTTCAAGCTCTTCTTCTGAGATTGGCGATCCTGTTTTACTGCGGATTCGATCTTTAACTTCTTCAACGTTGGCAAATCTTCTTTTCGCTATGTCGCTAATGAGTTCAGAGTTAAAACCCTTGAGTGAATCAACTATGTCCGGTGTTCGAAAGGCGGCAAGGGCGATGAAGATGGCTAGATCGGTTCGCTCGTCTGTACTAATCGGTTTCTTCGCAACGAGCTTCATGATGACTTGGTTAGCCTTTTTTTCAAAGCCGCAAAGCATCTCTTCAAGCTCGAAGCGCTGTCGACCTTCTGCATCTTTGAGCGTGTAAAAGTGGCCGATCACTCCTGTGTTTTTCGGTTGCTGGACACGAATACTGTTTGATTGTCGGTCATACACAGCGAGCATCCCGTTCTTGGTGAAGCCCTTCAAATAGAATTCCGGCAAGAAGTGCTGGCGTTTGGGACCAGTCAGTTTTGGATTGACAGATGGAGGCATTTGGGCGGTAGATTCAGGTATCGTCATATTATGGATTGGTGTTGTTTTTCATCCTAAGCGGGACGGGGTTTGCAACCCCGTCCCTAACGTTTCTGAGATGCCCGAGCTAAACGGTTACACTTAATCAACGCAAAATGTTTCGGACGGGGCAACATGCCCCGTCCGGCTGTTAGTTTAATAAAGATATGGATATATAAACTTTGGGTTTTCAAATTAATTAAACATAGCGTAGAGCGTTGCGAGATAATTTGTAACTAAATCATCGCCTTCGACTGGAGCCCATGGTGCTTGCTCTTCAGCTTTAAGTGGAACAAATGGCCCGGCTTTAGCTTCAAAGAACACGGTTCCATTTTTTAGTGCGAGTACCGTGTGAAAAGTACCGTAAGGAATGTCAACTCCAACAGTCTCACTATCTGCTTCTAATGTTAGCGTTTGCTCAACGTTACCTGTTGAGTCGAAAACTATTAAACCCAACTTACCAGAAAGGCAAATTATAGTTTCCCCTTTGTTTGGGTCGTTATGTTTGTGTGGCATAACATATGAATTCGGCTCTATAGCATTTAATAATCGGTGCGTTTGAGCTTCACTATTTTCGTGAAAATTGTGGTTCTTACGGCGGCGAGGCGACGCTATGGCCTCCATACTAAGCTTTTTGAGCAGTTGCTGATCGATGGGAGTAATCATACGTTTTTGATCCTATCTTCCCCTGTGGATTAATTAATGTTCCAAAAGAGGGGAGGGGATTGCAACCCCGTCCCTAACGTTTCTGAGATGCCTGAGCTAAACGGTTACACTTAACCAACGCCAAACATTTCGGACGGGGCAACATGCCCCGTCCGGCTGCGCCCCCATCGACAAGCCGGAAACACCTATTCGGTTTCGCTCAAGTGGGCTTCGGGGCCTACGGGGCAATCTTCGAACCCTGCACAGCCAACACACCTGAACGACCCTCTATTTCTGACATAGCCAGTTCATGGCAAGGCAATGTAGCGGTATCGAGGTCGGCGGCATAATCTTCCAGCGTACCGATGTCATCTTCGGCTTTTTGCCACAGTTGCAGCAGTTTTTCCATGACCGGTAGCAATTTCATGCCCTCCAGTTCCGCATGTAAGGTATACACATGACCTTCCGGGGCGGGCTTACGGCTGGCGGCGAAGACGGCTTCATGTACGTTCGCTTCGGTAATGCCGTTGCAGCCGAGCAGTTCGTCCAGCGTCGGCAGGGTGGTGGGAATTTGCGGGCATTGGAAAGTCTGGCCTTCCATATGAGGGATAAAGGGAGACTGGCCCCTACAGTCGCTGGCATAACGAAAACCGAGTTGCTGCTCCAGTTGTAACGTGTATTTGTTCAACTGCCAGCCGGCCGCACCATGCACTAAAGGCTTGCGCCCGAAAACGGCCTGAAATGAATCGATGGCTGCCTGCATTTCTTTTCGGGTCCACTCGGCATCTTGACTGGCGACAAAATCTTGCCAGCGGATGTGGTCATAGCAATGCACGCCCACTTCATGCCCGGCCTGTTCGGCTTGGCGCATGATGTCGCGACCCCGGCGACCGATATGCGGGCCGGGGAGCAAGGTGCCGTAAAGCAGGGTTTTCAGTCCGTAGTGGCTAAGCACCGAGGTGCGTTGAACCTTGCTGAAAAATCCGGGCCTGAATATCCGGCGCAGTGCCCGACCGGTATGGTCGGGGCCGAGGCTGAAAAGAAATGTGGCCTTCACGCCGTAGCGTTGATACAGGTTCAGCAATGCGGGTACGCCTTCCAGCGTGCCACGCAGGGTATCCACATCGACTTTCAGCGCTATTTTCATAAAGTCAGGTCTTGATCGATCAGGTCTCTCGCGGCGGCAACCTCATGACTGTAAACATCGAAAATATTGCGCAACGCATCTTCGACGCTGACCTCAGGCTTCCAGCCCAGATCGTCGATGGTATTGTCAATCCAGGGCACCCGGGTTTTAACGTCCTGATAACCTTTTCCATAATAATCAGTGGCGTTGGTATCGATGAGTTCGACTTTGGCCGCCAGTTCCTTATATTCGGGATGCTCTTTGGCGATTTTCAGCATCAGCTCGGCAAGTTCCCTGATTGACAAGTCATTGGCCGGGTTGCCGATATTGTAAATGCTGTCGGTGGCCTTGCCGTTTTCATTTTTGATGATACGTGTCAGCGCGTCAATACCATCGCTGACAAAGGTAAAGCTGCGACGTTGTTGCCCGCCGTCGACCAGTTTAATGGATTCGCCTCGGGCGATATGCCCCAAAAACTGGGTGACTACCCGCGAACTGCCTTCTTTGGGCGTGTGGATGCTGTCGAGACCGGGGCCGATCCAGTTGAAAGGTCTGAACAGGGTGTAATCAAGGCCTTGTTCCTGGCCGTAAGCACAGATAACCCGATCCAGTAATTGCTTGGAGCAGGAGTAAATCCAGCGTTGTTTGTTCATCGGGCCTAAGACCAGTTCGGACTCATAAGGATGGAATTCATCATCCTTGCACATGCCGTAAACTTCGGAGGTTGAAGGGAACAGCACGCGTTTTTTATATTTTACGCAGGCGCGGATAATCGGCAGGTTCGCCTCGAAATCCAGCTCGAATACCGCCAGCGGGTGAGTCACATAAGTAGCAGGCGTGGCGATCGCAACCAGCGGCAGAATCACGTCGCATTTTTTGATGTGATATTCCATCCATTCATGATTGATGGTGATATCGCCTTCAAAAAAATGGAAGCGTTCATGATCGCAGAATGATTCAACGCGGTTGGATTGCATGTCCATGCCGTAGACATGCCAATCGGTGGTTTCGAGTATGCGTTTTGACAGGTGATGGCCGATAAAGCCGTTGACACCCAGTATCAGTACGTTCATAAGTTCCTAGTTGGTTACATTAAAAATTTGTTAATCGTTTACGGTTGTAAGTAACAGCTCATCACCGGCTATGGCTCTAAAAGCAGCTTGGTCCAGTGAAATTCCGTCGCAGCAAAACTGTTCGATACGGAAACGCTTATTATCGGTGCAGTCGGCATAAAAATGGTCGTCAGCCCAATAGATGCAAACCTTGCCCGGGTTCAAAGCGGGTTCGCCGCGGTACTGACTGCCGAGCAGAAAAAACCGCTTGCCGTTGAAGTCGAAGAATGCGCCCGGATAAGGCGGCGCCACGGCCCTGACCAGATTATGGATCGTCCAGGCTGATTGCTGCCAATCGATACGACCATGTTCCGGCTTGCGGCCGCCGAAATAACTGCCCTGGGCAAGATCCAACGGCTTGGGTTCTATCTTGCCGGCCAGCAACCAAGGCAAACAGCGGTTCAGCAGCGTTTTTGCGGCCGGGGTAAGCTTTAAAAAAACAGCGTGCGCGGTATCGTTGGGCAAAATAGCGACGGCTTGCTGATCAATCAGCGAGCCGGCATCGGGTTTTTCCACCATTTGATGGAGACTGACGCCGGTTGTCGATTCGCCATGCAAAACCGCCCAGTTGACCGGCGCGCGGCCCCGGTATTTCGGCAACAGCGAACCGTGCAGATTATAAGCGCCTCGGGGCGGGATCGCCAGCAGCTCGGGGCTCAACATGTGCCGGTAATAAAAGGAAAAAAACCATTGCGGCTTAAGCTCGGCAATGTGTTTGATCAGTTCCGCCTGATTGGGATTGTCCGGCGTTATCACAGGAATTTGATGGCTGTTTGCCAGTTCGGCAACGCTGTCAAACCAGATGTTTTCCTCGGGATCATCCTGATGGGTGATCACCAGTTTAATCTCGAACCCGGCCTGCAGCAGGCATTCTATGCCGGTAACCCCAATGTTGTGATAGGCGAAAACGACGGCTGAGGGCTTCATCAGGTCTTATCGTCTGTTTTGGCATTATCCAGTACCGCCTTGACCAGATAACGGGGGCGCGAGCGGGTCTGGGAATAAATCCGCCCGATGTACTCGCCCAGCAGTCCGATACCGAACAGCAGGATGCCGATCAAGAAAAACACGATGGCGAACAGCGTAAAAACGCCTTCCGCTTCCGGTCCGACTGTCAGTCTGCGCCAGCCCAGATAAAATACAAACAGCAGCGAGAATATCGAAACGCCGATGCCGATCAACGAAAATGCCTGCAACGGGGCAATGGAAAATCCGGTCATCAAGTCGAAATTGAGATGGATCAGCTTGAACAGCGAATACTTCGACTCCCCGGCCGCACGCTCTTCGTGGTTAATAACGATTTCCGTAGGATTTCCGGCGTAAAGGTAAGCCAGCGCCGGTATAAAGGTATTGGTTTCGGTGGTGGCTAAAACCGCATCGATAATGTCGCGGTGATAAGCCCGCATCATGCAGCCCTGATCGGTAATGTGAATGTGGGTGATTTTTTCGCGCAAGCGATTCATCGCCAACGACGCCCAATGCCGCCAGCGGCTGTCTTTACGCTCCCTCCGGATAGTGCCGACATAATCAAAACCGGCATCCATTTGCAGCAGCAGATTGGGGATTTCTTCAGGGGGATTTTGCAGGTCGGCATCGAGGGTCAGGATGTAGTTGCCTCGGGCACGCTCGAAACCCGCGATCAGCGCCGCGTGTTGCCCGGCATTGGCGCGCAGCAACACGACGCGGGTGGTGTCGGGGAACAGCTGAAACTGTTTGCGCAGTAAGGCGGCCGAGTGGTCGCGGCTGCCGTCATCGACAAAAATGACTTCGTAGCGGTGCTTAAGTGTTTCCAGAACGGGATAAAGTCGTTCAAACAGCAACGGTAAAACCGCTTCCTCGTTATAGACGGGAATAACGATGGATACTTCCGGTATTTCAAAATTGTGCGTCATTATAAAATTAGGTGTGTGGTGTTAAATCGGTAAGTGCGTCGTAAATTATCGCTCGGAAGGGTACGCTGTGCGTACCTACATGGCTGCATTAATAAGAGCCATTCAATAATGAAATCACTGCCGAGCAGACCCGGTCAACGTCTTTTCCCTCCATGCCGGGAAATAGCGGCAGCGTCAAGGTTTGCTCGCCGATTCTTTCGGCATTGGGAAAATCACCGGGCTTATAGCCGTATTGACGATACAGCGAAAACAGATGCATAGCCGGGTAATGGATGCCCGCAGCGATGGCTTGCTGCTTGAGCGCTTCGAGAGCCTGGTTACGACTCAGGCCGATTTTTTCCCAATCGAGCAGGATACAGAACATATGCCAGCTGTGACCCTCCACATCGGCAGGCAGCACCAAGGCGTCATGTTTTGGCAGCTGCTGTAAATAACGCCGAGCCAGCGCCCGGCGTTTTAGGTTAAAGCCATCCAGTTTTTTCAATTGCACCAAACCCAGCGCCGCGCCCACATCCGGCATATTCATTTTGCCGCCCCAGGCGGTTACATCCATGCCGCCCTGCTCGTCTCTTTCGATGCCGTGAAAACGGATGGCTTCGATTTTCTTCAGCAAAACCGGGTCGCTGATCACCAGCGCGCCGCCTTCAATCGTGGTCATGTTCTTGTTGGGATGAAAACTGAAGCAGACCGGATTGCCTGCGCTGCCGATCCGGCGACCCTGATATTGTGTGCCGATAGCCTGAGCGGCGTCTTCAAGCACCAGCAGATTATGCAGTTCGGCCAGCTGATAAATGGCATCCATATCGACAGCGCGACCGGCAAAATGCACCGGGATAACGGCTTTGGTGTTGGGCGTGATTGCCGCTTCAACCGCAGCAGCATCGATATTGCGGGAGACCAGATCGACATCGACAAATTTGGGCGTTGCCCCGCAACGAACGATGACATTGGCGCTGGCCACAAAGCTCATCGCGGGTACGATCACTTCGTCGCCCGGCCCGATTCCGTAAGCCAGCAACACAGCCTCCAGCGCGCTGGTGCCCGAATTGAATACCCGAAGCTGGACATCGCCGCCGATATAATCGGCCAACGCGGCTTCAAAAGCGGCAACCTTGGGGCCGGTTGCCAGCCATCCGGATTGCAGGACTTCTTTAATGGCTTCAAACTCTTCGGCATCGAGCGTGGGTCGAGTGAATGGCAGCATCTTAACTCCTTGCTAAAATGTAAACGCCCAGCAGGACGATGCCCATCCCGATCATGCGGGCGGGATTCATGGTTTCGCCGAACAACTGCCAGGCGAAAAGCGCATTGACCACATAGCCCATGGACAGCATCGGATAGGCAATGCTGACGTCGACCCTGGACAACGCCAGTATCCAGACGATGACGCTGATGCCGTAACAACATAATCCGACCCAGAGAAAAGGCTCGGAGGCCAGTCTCAAAAACGCGGTAGCGGACGAGGAAAAATTCAGGCCGATGGCCCCCATTTCCCTGACACTGGCTTTGAGCGCCAGTTGTGCGACGGCATTCAACAGCACGCCGGTCAGGATAATGCTGAAACTAATGATATTCATCGACGGGCCACAGCGATATAACGGGGATTTTTAAAAATTAATTGCATCGGAATCTTTTGTTGTTGCCATAGTTCATAGGTCGTCTGGGTAAGTATGCTGACTGCCTGTTCTGAATTTAACCATAAAAGCAGAAAATCATCCTCATTCAGCCATTTTTGCGACTCCTGCTTAATCCCGAATTCCAGTTCGCCGGTAAAGTCGACCAGGTTGATGGTCCTGCCTAAATAATAAGGCAGGGATTGATCATAGCGATTAACGTCGTAAATTTCCACGATATCCTTGTTGTTGCCGAGGTAGGATTGAATCGTTGCGGCCATCGTTCTGCTGGAGCGTAAATGACTGATGCTTTGATAGCCCCAGGAAAGCATTTGTATGCCAAGCAGGGCGCAGAGCGCAAAAACAGAGATAGCCAGATTTTTTTGGTTTCTTAGCAGCAGCGTAGAAATGCCGGCAGCGCCGGTTAAAACGGCGGTTGCAATAATCCAGGGACGAAACAGTGCAAGGTGTGACGCTAATCGTCCAATCGTGGCGGTATTATCGGCATTCCAGATAAAGAAAATGATTATAACGAGTGCCAGTACTATCGCAACAATGCCGTCGGCAATAAAATGTTTGCGCCTGGACATATTCTCGCCGACTAACAACGCCAGCGCTGGAAACATCGGTAAAATATAGCCCGGTAACTTGGAATGGGAAATCGAGAAAAAGAAAAAAACAAAAACCGTATATACCCAAAATAATCGTGATACTTCAAATTTTCCGGCTTCAGTCCGCCAGGAAAAAGACGGTTTAATCAAGCCGTTTAAGGACGAGAACAGCCAGGGTATTGTCCCTATTGCAAATACGGCGAAGAAATACCAGTTGGATTTGGTGCGTCCGTGTACATCGCTGGTAAAACGCTCGAAATGTTCATGGATGAAAAAGAAATGGGGGAATTCAGGGTTCTCATAGCTGACAGCAATAAACCAGGGCGCGGCTATCAACAAATACAGCAGCAAACCTTTGCCCAGATGCAAATGACGCCACAACGCCCAGTCGCGCTGCCAAATGGTATACAGAACAACTGCGGCGCCGGGAAGCACCAGACCGATTAGCCCTTTGCTCAGCGTTGCTCCGGCGAGCGCCGCCCAGGCCAGCAGCATCCAGTTGCGTTCCTGTTTGGGCAGATGCCGTACTGATTGCGCCAGCGCCAGTGCGCCAACCGCGAGGATCAGCATTACGCTGACGCCCATATCCAGGCTGTTCGCGTGGCCCATCCCAACATAAAGCACCGTGCTGATTAAAAACAGGAAGGCGAAATAACCGGCACTACGTCCATAAAGTCGGCTGCCTACAAAACCAACCCATAAGGCGCCGATAAATCCGAGTCCTGAGCACCATACCCTGGCAGCCGCATTGGTTTCGCCCAATAAGGCCATGCTGATTGCGGAGCCCCAATACTGCAAAGGCGGTTTTTCAAAATACTTGAATCCGTTGAGGCGCGGTGTAATCCAGTTGCCGGAATTCAGCATCTCCCTGGCGATTTCGGCGTAGCGCCCTTCATCCGGTTCTATCAGGTCACGGTAACCCAGCAACAGAAACCAGATAAATCCGGCAACAACTATTACTATTCCATTTATCCGGCATTGATGCAAAGACACTGATGTCATGTTTTTGAAGATCCTTTAAAATTTCTGGTCTTGGCAAAATTCCGGCAATGATAATACAATTTGGCAGCCAAAACACATTTCATCAAAAAAAACAATTAAAAAATAGATGCAATCAATGTGTCGTTATTTGATTTTGGTGGAGGCTATAATTTTTTAAGGTAGGCGAAATGGTGGCTCAAGCACAATGAGCTACTTCTAATAGCGCTGTTTCGATAAAATAGTTCATAATTTACAGACTCAAGGGAGAAGCGAAAAGTCTTTCGACTTTTCTTCGCTGTACAACACACACGTTTTTGATTGGGAGAACACGCTTGGAAGCAACTTGGACTAAAGGCTATAACATGGGGCGGCGCAAGATAGTCACCGTTCTGGATAAAATGATTGCCTTGGATTTGTTAAGGACATTGCTGGCGGTTTGGTCGGTGATTGTCGTGATTATCGTCAGTCGGCAGTTTATCAGGATTCTTGATAAGGCCATTGAGGGGCAGGTATCCAATCAAACCCTGATGACTGTTTTGGGCTTGAAAACGATTATTGCCAGCGCGGCTTTTTTGCCTGCGGCCTTGTTTATGGCGGTGTTAATGGTACTGGGCAGAATGTACAGGGATCAAGAGATGTCGGCAGTGGCCTCGGCAGGGGGCGGTGCGGGAACGGTCTATCGAGCTATATTCTTGCTGGTTTTTCCTTTAACGGTGCTCTCAGTCGGCTTGTCATTCTACGTTGCACCCTGGGCGGAAGCCATGATGGAGGGGTTGATGCATCAGGATAAGGAATTCGCCGATCTTAGGGGTATTGCCGCCGGAAAGTTTAGTGAATATAGCCAGGGAGACCTGGTTTTTTACGTGGAAAATATCGATGCCGATAAAAAAATGCATCAGGTTTTTGTACAGCACCGGCAGGGAGATCGCCTGGCGATTATCAATGCGGAAACAGGTCGGTTGAAAGATTTGCCTGACGGACGCTATGTCATTCTGGAAAACGGTGAGCGCATCCAGGGACAACCGGGTGCGTTAAATTTTGCGCTTGAACAGTTCACTGAATATGCGGTCAGAATAGAGAATAAAGAATCCGTTGCTAGTTTTGGCAAGGAGTCGATTGGCAGTGATGCGTTAGTGGGTTCCGGCCAAATAGCCGATATTGCCGAATTGCAGCGCCGGCTGTCTATTCCTATGGGGATAATATTGCTGAGTTTTATTGCCGTGCCTTTGGCCCAAATGTCGCCTCGCGGAGGTGTATACGGGAATATGCTGGTTGGCTTTATGATTTATTTTAGCTATGGCAATCTTATTCGCGTCAGTCATAGCTGGGTAATCAATCAAACTATCCCCGCGTGGCTGGGTATTGTTGGCGTCAATACCTTATTGTTGTTGATAGGCGCGGTTTTGTTGGCAAGATTGTTTGGCTGGCAGTGGCTGCTGATGAAGCTTAGGGAGATCAATAAGTGAATGTATTAACAGGCTATATCGTCAGGGAAATAGTAAAGGGCTCTTTTATTGCCATTTTATTATTATTGACCTTATTTAATTTATTTACTTTTAGCGACCAGCTAAAGGACCTGGGCAAAGGGAGCTACGGCTTAACAGAGATTTTTTATTATCTTGCGCTGACCTCGCCGACCGTTTTTTATGAATTGATGCCTGCCTCGGCATTATTAGGCAGTCTGTTTATCTTGGGTGCGATGGGCAATAACCGCGAACTGATTGCGATGCAAGCGGCCGGCTTATCTGTTATGGGAATTATCAGAGCGGTGATGCTGGCCGGTGCTATTTTAGTCTTTATTGCGATATTGGTCGGTGAATTCATTGCACCGGTAACCGAACGGGCGGCACGGATATTGAAAGTTACCGCCCAGAATGAACAGGTTGTTATGGGAGGGGCATATGGACTGTGGCTGCGTGAGGGCAAAAAATTTATTAATGTACGCAAAATACAAGACGACGGAAGTCTAGCCGACATCAGTATTTATGAGCTGGACGATCAGCGCCATTTGAGGCAGTCGACTCATGCAGAGAAAGCCTCTTTTCAAGGCAATAAGCAGTGGAAATTAGAGCAAATCAAGCAATCGGATATTTCAATGCAGCAGATGACGGCAAGCAGTCAAAATGAGCAGCTATGGCAATCCTCTGTTGCCCCGGATTTGTTAAAAATTGTTGTGGTCAATCCGAATAATCTGTCCATGTATGATCTGGTTATGTACATTGGTTTTTTAAAGGACAATCATCAAAAATCGCATAGTTTTGAACTGGCTTTCTGGGGGCGGGTGGTGAATCCTCTGATTGTTTTTGTGATGTTGCTGGTGTCTGCGCCCTTTGTTATCGGCGTTAAACGCGGCATTAATGTAGGCGGAAGGATGATGATAGGCATTGTCATTGGCATGGGGTTTAATATCGTCGATAAAATAGTCGGGCATATCGGCTTGATTTATGAGATTAATCCGCCGTTAATGGCATTTGCTCCCAGTTTGGCTGTTTTGGTGGTGGCGTTATTTGCTTTGAAGCGGGTGCGAGGCTAATTCGACGCGGTGCACACGGCGTCAAGGGATGAAAATTAACTATACCTTGGATGCTTAAGCTTTCAGTTTTTGCACGTCATCAAGTCCATGTGGGGGGCGACTTTAGTCGCCCCCCACAATTTGCCGGGTGTTCAAATTATTTGGACTCCATTCCTAAAGTATGTCAATCGAGATTAGTGTGACCATTAGAAAATTTAACGATAAACAGCCTAAAATCGGCAAATCGGTGTTTATAGACGATAGTGCTGTGGTGATCGGCGACGTTACCTTGGGTGATGATGTCTCTATCTGGCCGACGACGGTGGTCAGAGGCGATGTTGAAGCTATCACTATCGGCGATGGCACCAATGTCCAGGACGGTTCGGTATTGCATGTATCGCATTTTGGCAAATTCACCGACAAAGGCCATCCTTTAACCATAGGAAAAGGCGTCACTATCGGGCATAGGGCGGTTGTTCATGCCTGCACTGTGGGCGATTATTGTCTGATCGGCATAGGGGCGATTATTATGGATGATGCCGTTCTTGAAGATTATGTGATGCTGGGTGCGGGTGCGTTGGTTCCGCCGGGGAAAAAACTGGAAAGCGGCTATCTTTATGTCGGCTCGCCCGCCAAACAGGTACGGCCATTAACAGAGACCGAAAAAGAGTTTCTGGAATACTCGTCTCAACATTACATTCATTTGAAAAATGAATATTTGAAGGGAAAAGATGAAGGGCGAAGGGCGAAGGGCGAAAAAAAGCTTGCATTGAGGTTTAAGGGCATTACAATTTTTAGCCTTTAGCCTTTAGCCTTTAGCCTTTAGCCTTTAGCCTTTAGCCTTTAGCCTTTAGCCTTTAGCCTTTAGCCTTTAGCCTTTAGCCTTTAGCCTTTAGCCTTTAGCCTTTAGCCTTTAGCCTTTAGCCTTTAGCTCAGCATTCAACAGCTCAATAACCGGCCGAGTCTTTGGACGAATGCCGCGCCAGATAAAAAAAGCCTCTGCAGCCTGTTCAACCAACATACCCAGACCATCCAGGCTTTTTGCCGCAAGGTTTTCCTGTCCCCAACGCACAAAAGCGGTTGGCTCGTTGCCGTAAGTGAGATCGTAACACACACCCTCTTTAGCCAGTAAACCGGTCGGCAGTGGCGGCATGCAACCGCTTAAACTGGCGGATGTTGCGTTTAAAATCAAGTCGAATTGCCGGTTTTTTAAGGCCTCAAAACCGCAGCCGGTGATTGAACCGCCGTTGTCAAATTCGGCGGCCAGCTTGACGGCTTTATCAACGGTACGGTTGGCGATAACAAGGGAGTGCGGGGTTTGTTCAAGAATCGGGGCTATGATGCCGCGACTGGCGCCGCCTGCGCCCAGAATCAATATGCGGCTGCCCGATAAGGCGATGCCATGATTGATGGTCAAGTCGGTTACCAGACCGATGCCGTCGGTGTTGTCGCCTAACAGAGAGCCGTCCGCCTGGAGTGCGAGCGTGTTGACGGCTTTGCTCAGTTGGGCGCGTTCGGTTTTATGGTCGGCGCAGTTCCAGGCGAGTTCTTTGAGCGGTACCGTGCAATTTAAGCCTTTGCCGCCTTCAGCAAAAAAGGTGGTAACGGCGCTCTGAAATTGTTCGGCAGCAATGTCTTGAGCCGTGTATTCGAGCGTTTGCCCGGTTTGTTCGGCAAAAAGCCGATGGATGCGCGGCGACTTGCTGTGTTTGATGGGGTGGCCAAATACGGCGTAGCGATCTATTAAAGTCATGATTGCGCTTTTCTCTCCATCCATAATTCCCACGCGATGGTGACTGCAACAATCAAGATGGCGATGCCCAACTCTACCCAGAGAAAGTGCGCCGTATAGACGGAAACCACGGCGGCAACGCCCAGGAACAGCCCGACCAGGCTAAAGCGCCAGCCTACGCGCAGGCCGTCCAGTATCGTCGAAAGCGACAAGATAAGCAGGATGATCAGCCCTGCATCTTCCTCGGCTATCCGGCCGGACTGATGGATTAAGAACGCCCCGCCAACCACCAGCAACGAGGTCGCCCAATGCATGGATTGTTCGCGGAGTATTATCTTGAAATCATCGCTACGGTGTTTGGATTGCAGCCAGCCGATAATGATCGCAAACAGACCGAACAGCAGCATCATAATCAGCCAGTAGCCATAGCCGTCGGCGGGGGAAAAGTCCATGATGCCGATGCCGACCAGCGACAGGATCAGCAGCAAAACCAAAATGGCTTCCTCAATATGAAATCTTCTTTTTTCGGTGATTAAAATATCTTCTGACATGAAATAGGCCCCGCTTTAATGTTAGATTAATAATTATGCGTTCGAATTACTCTTGTAGCCACTGGGCTGCAGATTTGGCGTAATAGGTCAGAATGGCATCGCTGCCGGCGCGTTTGAAGGCCATTAAGGATTCCAGTACGACGGCTTTTTCATCCAGCCAGCCGTTTAGGGCGGCGGCCTTGAGCATCGCATATTCGCCGCTGACCTGATAGGCGAACGTCGGTACGCCATAGTGGTCTTTCACCCGGCGGATAATATCCAGATAGGGCATTCCGGGCTTGATCATGACCATATCCGCGCCTTCTTGCAAATCCAATTGAATTTCGCGCAGGGCTTCATCGGAATTGGCCGGATCCATTTGATAGCTGAATTTGTTGCCTTTGCCTAATGTTCCGGCGGAACCGACCGCATCCCTGAACGGGCCGTAAAAGCTGGAGGCATATTTCGCAGAATAAGCGAGTATCAAGGTATTGATATGATTTTCCGCTTCCAGTGCTTGTCTTATCGCGCCGATGCGACCATCCATCATGTCCGACGGCGCCACAATATCGGCCCCGGCTTCAGCGTGGGAGAGCGCCTGCCGGGTCAATACAGCGATGGTTTCGTCATTCATCACGTAGCCGTCCGCATTGATCAGTCCATCCTGTCCGTGTGTGGTGAAGGGGTCTAGTGCGACATCGGTAATAATGCCCAATTCAGGAATGGTTTTTTTTAAGGCTCTTACGCTACGCTGAATCAGTCCGTCAGGATTATAGGCTTCGGCCGCCTGCTCCGATTTTTTATCGGCAGAGGTCACCGGAAACAGTGCGATCGCGGGAATACCCAGCTTATAAAGCTGATGCGCTTCTTCAACTAATAAGTCCAGGGATAGTCTTTCTACTCCGGGCATCGATGAGATGGATGCCCGTTGATTTGAGCCTTCGGTGACAAACATCGGGCAAATCAGGTCGTCGACAGACAGGCGGTTTTCGCGCATTAAACGACGGGAAAAATCGTTGTAACGCATTCTTCTCATGCGTGTTTGAGGGAAGTTGATGTTATTATATGTCATCTTATCTTTGGCTCTGAGGGTTTGGAAAGATCTTAAATTTCTGTAGAGACTCTAAGTACAAGAGATTTATTGTATCAGGGAAATTGCCACTCTGATATTTGAACAGTGAATGTATTCGTCAGTTTGATTTTTGAGGGTTTTATGCAAGCTAAGCAAGTTTCAATAGTGGGTTTACTCGTGGTATTACTCGGTTTAATGCCTGTCGCTAACGTTATCGCAGCTGACTTGTTGCCGCCGCAGCAGGCGATCAACGTAGCTTCGATGCAATTGCAGGAAAGGATGCAGGATAAGTCGTTTACCACCGATTTTGCCAAGATTACAGAATTCGTTAACAAGGCCATTTATCCGCATACCGATTTTGACAGGATTGCGGCATTAGTACTCGGAAAGCTCTGGAAAACCGCGACTAATGACGAACGTGAACGATTTAAACATGAATTCCAAACGCTGTTGGTAAGAACCTATTCCCGTGCTTTTGTGGAGTTTAAAGATTGGTCGGTTCGTTTCCTGCCTCTTGAAATGGAAGGTGATGCAACAAAAGTTATTGTAAAAACCGAGGTTTTGCAGCCCGGTATACAGCCTATCGGCGTCAATTACAGGATGCTGCTAAGCAAAGGCGAATGGAAAGCCTACGATATTATGATTGAAGGTGTGAGTCTGGTGACCAACTATCGCACCACCTTTACCAATGAAGTTCAAAGCAAAGGTTCATTAAACGCCGTTATTGCTAGCTTGGCTAAGCGTAATGCTGAAGCATTGGCGGTAAGATCTAAGGCAAATTCCTGATGCTTTAATGGGGCATTTGCCCTTCGTAAGGGCGACCGGTTGGTCGCCCTTATTCATTCTTTAAGTGTAGGTAACAAAAATGTTAAAAAACTTTTGAACGACTACTTAGTTATCTCTCCCGGTGTGATTTTCTTACTAAACTAATGAATTCCCTCAAAGACTCCATCTATGCCAGTCCCGTTGGCGAAGTCGGTGCTTTTAAGTTTGACGAAACAGTAGCCGGCGTTTTCCCTGATATGATCCAGCGATCCGTTCCCGGTTATAACGCCATTATTTCCGCGATAGGTCTTTTGGCTGGACGTTTTGCTCGCGAACATAGTGTTTGTTACGACCTGGGCTGCTCTTTGGGTGCGGCGACCTTATCGATGCGCCATCAGATTGAAGCTAAAGATTGCCGCATCATAGCTGTCGATAATTCTCCGGCGATGGTGACTGGCTTTCAGCAAGCATTGCAAAAAGATCAGGCCACGGTTGCAGTCGATGTCGTGTGTGCCGATATTCGAGAGCTTGCGATAGAAAATGCCTCGGTGGTTGTCTTAAACTTTACCTTGCAGTTTATTCCGCTTGAAGATCGGCTCGATTTTTTGCAAAAAATCTACCGGGGACTATTGCCCGGCGGCATATTAATCTTGTCGGAAAAACTCAAATTCGATGATGATAGGCAGCAGGAATTGCAGACGCAAATGCATCACGCCTTTAAAAAAGCGCAAGGTTACAGCGACCTGGAAATCAGCCAGAAACGCACCGCGTTGGAAAATGTGCTGATTGCTGAGACCTTTATTCAGCATCAAAACCGCTTGCTCCAAGTCGGATTCAGCAGTGCCGAAGTCTGGTTCCAATATTTCAATTTTGCCTCAATGATTGCCTTGAAATGATCGACTTCCAACCCTTATATAATGCGCTGATCGACGCCAAGGCCGAAGCCTGGGCAAAAATGCTGCCGCAACAGCTTGAACAGAGCCTTGATCAAAGCAAACATGGCAATTTAGCGCAGTGGCAGGCTTTAGTCGATAGCGTGCCGGTATTGCCTACCGCGCAACGGCTGCTGGATGCCGATGCGGTGCAAATAGGCAGTGCAGATGACCTGCCGAATGAGTATTGTGGGAGCGACTTTAGTCGCCCTGGGCGACTAAAGTCGCCCCTACAAAGCCAGTTAAAAGCCCTGCATCCCTGGCGTAAAGGTCCGTACAACTTGTTCGGCATTCACATCAACACCGAATGGCGATCAGACTGGAAGTGGGACAGGCTGAAAGACCATATCGCGCCGTTAGAGCATCGCTTGGTGCTGGATGTCGGTTGCGGCAACGGCTATCATTGCTGGCGCATGCTGGGAGCCGGAGCAAAAATGGTGGTCGGCATCGATCCCCTGCTGCTCAATGTAATGCAGTTTCATCTGGTTAGGAAATTGTATGGCGAAGCGCCGATCTACGTCTTGCCGATGGGCATAGAAGAACTGCCTTATGGCTTGAAGGCATTTGACACGGTATTTTCGATGGGCGTGCTCTACCATCGCCGTTCGCCTATCGATCATCTGATGGAATTAAGAGACTGCCTGAAACCCGGCGGTGAACTGGTATTGGAAACTTTGATTATCGACGGTGGATTAGGCCAAGTATTGTTGCCGGAAGACCGTTATGCCAGAATGCGCAACGTCTGGTTTCTACCCAGCTGCGACACCCTGATCAGTTGGTTAAAACGTTGCGGCTTTAAAAATATCCGTCTGGTCGATGTCACCGTAACCGGTATTGAAGAACAGCGAACTACAGAATGGATGACTTTTCATTCGCTGAAAGATTTTCTGGATGCCGATAATCCGCAACTGACGTGCGAAGGTTTGCCGGCTCCGAAACGAGCAATTGTTATTGCCAATGCGGCGTAGAATCAGAGCTGGAGTGCAGGCTTCGCCTGCCTCGCAAGCAGAGCTTGCACTCCCATCGTTTATTTAAAAGTCGTCTTCGGTCAGAATTAAGGATTGGTATTTCGGATTATCGCTAAATTGCCGCCGCAAGGTTTCTCGACCAACTTTTTCTATGTGCTGATGGAAGCTGGAAAAAGGATAATCAGCTAGATTGTTAGTGCAACCCTGTTTTACAGGATTGTTCAGCAAATAGTTAAGGTGAATTAAGTAATCTTTTTCATCACGCGGGCAATAATCCCAGTAATTCCACCACGCCGGCAAATTAGAGGGGTAAATTTTTCTGGTTAACTGCCCCGATTGATAATGTACTCGGCCTATGATTTTCGGTAAATCTTCATCTTTATGACTGAGCGCCATCAGATGGTAGTGGTTATTTAATACCACCCAATGTTCTAGCGTCCAGGAAAATTCAGTAAACGTTTGTTGCAATAAGGCGATCAACTGTTCTTTAAGTTGATTGTTTAATAGATGGCGTTTTTGATAAATACTGCCGGTTATAAAGTAACTGGTATTATCTAGCAGGAGGTGTGCTGGGCGATGTTGATAGCGTTTTAACATAGTCAGCTCCAAAAGATAATTAAGGTGCGAAGCGTGGTTGGAGTGCAGGCTTCGCCTGCCTTGCAAGCAAAGCTTGCACTCCGGGTTGCGGAACTAAAAAATCTCCAATACCCCCGACAAAAAAAACTCACTCACCAGCATTTGCCGATGCGAAATCGCGTAGACGGTTCTTCTTCCCCAGATTGGCTGGTCGATATAGCCTTCAGCTAGCGCGGGCGGCGTCCAGGTCGACGGGTTAATCAAGGCGACATCCATTTCGATGCGTTCCAGTTTGGGATAGGAAAAAATCACTTCCCCCAGCGGGCGACTGCCGAGATGAGCCAGGTTGTTTTTAGCCACTTTGATGGTTTTTGCCGGGATGATGGTTCTGGCTAAAATCAGCGGCTTGTCGTCGGCATGCAGTAAAACTTCACGGATCAGGCTGTACTTGCTGTCGTGCAATTTAAGCAGCCTGCGCTCGGTTAAAAACGGCGTATTCCATTGTTGCAGCAGAATTTTAACGCCAATCGCATCGCCGTAATAATCACGCAGACGCTGAGTCAGCGACCCCGGCTCATAGACCCATGATTGGACGTTTTCCGGCAGGGTGTGACGGGTGCCCGAGCGGTTTTCCAGCCATAAGGGTTCTCGGTTAAATAAAAAGCTTTTGCTAGGCATCGTAGTTTAAACCTCGGAATATTCGGTGGATGCGCCCAACCAGCGATCACACAAGGGTTGTATGGCCTGGGGCGAATGAGTAAAAAAACTGTCGCCGACCTGTTGGACAATATCCAGCACATCGGCATCTCTAGCTAAATCGGCAATCTTAAAATGCATTTGCCCTGTCTGCCTTGTACCCATGACTTCGCCGGGGCCGCGTAACTCCAGGTCTTTTTCGGCAATCACAAAGCCGTCGTTGCTGTCCCGTAAAACGCCTAGGCGATGGCGGGCAGTGTCGGACAACGGCGCTTGATACATTAGCAGGCAGTAACTGTCGTCATTGCCTCGACCGACCCGGCCGCGCAATTGATGCAGCTGCGACAAACCGAGGCGTTCCGGGTTTTCGATGATCATTAATCCGGCATTGGGTACGTCGACGCCGACTTCAATAACGGTCGTGGCGACCAGTAAATCAAGCTGGTGATTTTTAAAGGCCTGCATGACGGCATCTTTTTCGGCCGATTTCATGCGCCCGTGTATCAGTGCAATACGCACATTCGGCAAGGCTTCAGTCAGTCGCTCGGCGGTTTTTTCCGCCGCTTCGCATTGCAACACTTCGGACTCTTCAATCAGCGTGCAGACCCAGTAGACCTGTTTTTTTTTCTCGACCCAGCCGTGAATCCGGTCGATCACCTCGGCGCGTCGCTCGGCGGGAATCACGCTGGTGACGATCGGTTTTCTGCCCGGCGGTAGCTCATCGATAATGGATATGTCCAGATCGGAGTATTGCAGCATGGCCAGGGTGCGGGGAATCGGCGTGGCGGTCATCACTAATTGGTGCGGCCTGATACCGTCCTGTTGGCCTTTTTCCCTTAGCGCCAGCCGCTGGTGTACGCCGAAGCGGTGTTGCTCATCAATAATAATCAGGCCGAGGCGATGAAAGTTTACGCTGTCCTGAAACAAGGCATGAGTGCCGATGATGATTCCGGCGGTACCGTCTTCCAGCGCTTCTAAAACGGCTTTCCTGGCGTTGCCTTTGAGTTGCCCGGTTAAATACATTACCTGGGTCTGAAAGCCTTCAAACCAGATGCTGAAGTTGCGCTTATGCTGTTCGGCCAGTAACTCGGTCGGAGCCATCACCGCAACCTGATAGCCTGCCGTTAACGCCAGTAAAGCCGCGTAGGCGGAGACCACGGTTTTACCGGAGCCGACATCGCCCTGTACCAGACGCATCATCGGGTGTTGTGATCGGCAATCGGCTTCAATTTCCGCGATGACCCGTTGCTGCGCGCCGGTCAATTTAAACGGCAGGGAGCGGATAAAATGATCTGTGGCAATGTTATTGGATGAGGTGCCTGTCGCCTCTACAAGGAAAGAGGGCGCTTGCCAGGCTTTGGTTTTATTCCGGGTTATTCGGAGGCTTAAATAATGCGCCAGCAGTTCTTCAAAGGCCAAGCGTTTTAGCGCGGGTACGCTGCCGTTTTGCAAGGCTTCAATCGATACCGATTCGTCCGGTGCATGTAGGGTCCGGATCGCCTCGGCGAGGCTAGGATAATGATATTGCGTTAAGATTGACTCGGGTATCCAGTCGGTCAGCAGTTCGGGAAACTGCTTGCACAGGTCTAAAGCCTGTTTGACTGCCTTGCGGATGACATTCTGGCTGAGGCCTTCGGTCAGCGGATAAACGGGGGTCAAGCGCGTTTCCGTGATGCAGTCGTTTGGATCGACGATGACCTTGTATTCGGGATGAACCATTTCCAGTCCGGCATAGCCGTAGCGAACTTCGGCAAAACAACTGATCGCTGTGCCGGGTTTCAGCATGTTGTGCTGGCTGGCGCTAAAGTGGAAGAACTTCAGGTTGATAAAGCCGGTGCTGTCGCTGATTCGGCAGATCAGGCTTTTTCGGCCTCGGGGCAATACGTCGATAAACTCAACGGTGCCGCTGATCAATGCGGTCATGCCCGGCCTTAGCGAGCCGATCGGATAAATGCGGGTTCGATCTTCGTAACGCAGGGGCAGATGGAAAATCAAATCCTGAATAACGCAAAGGCCGAGTTTTTGCAATCGGTTTGCGGTTTGAGCGCCTATCCCTGCTAATGCTGAAACGGGTTGATTCAGGGTGTTCATATAACAACTCGGCAGTGAGAGATGTGGTATTGTCCACGAAAGGCACGAAAAACACGAAAAATCTTTATAGCTCAATAACTTCGACTGTTGTTGTCTCCAGAAGTTATGAAAGTATTCATTTTTAGGATAACACAAGAATAACCATGGAGAACACGGAGAACACGAAGGATTCAATCCATTGAATTAATGTAATTACTTTCTCCGTGTCTTTCGTGTTCTCTGTGGTGAATAATTTTTTTGCCTGATTTGGGTAATGCTTTTACAGTCTCTGGAGCTTGGGAGCCGGTGTATTCTTCATTTCTTTCGTGTATTTTGTGGACAATTTAAGGAATCTGCCTAATCTAGGTTCTAGTCAAGAAGCCGGATATTCCTGAGGCTTTAACACCATGATCGCATCCATTTCCACGTCGGCGGCTTTGGGCAATGCAGCAACGCCGACAGCGGCGCGTGCGGGATAGGGATCCTGGAAATAATACCCCATGATTTCATTGACTATCGGAAAGTGCGTCAAATCGGTCAAAAAAACATTCAACTTGACGATGTCCGAAAAATCGCCACCCGCAGCTTCAGCAACCGCTTTTAAGTTTTTGAACACCTGAGTTATTTGTGCGCTTATATCGCCCTCAATAAGGGTCATGGTTTCAGGCACCAAAGGAATTTGTCCTGAAAGATAAACCGTGCGACCCACTTTAATGGCTTGCGAATAAGTGCCGATGGCTTGCGGCGCTTTATCGGTCTGGATGATGTATTTGGTCATGGTTGATCCTTTAGGCTTTAACGCGAGTCAGTTTTAATACGATGGACAGTTCTTTCAAACGGCGCATGATTTTGGCTAAATGCACGCGATCTTTGACGGTTAAAGTGACTAAGTCGACACAAATACGATCATCCTGATCGACGACGGTGACGTTTTCAATGTTGGAGTTCAGTTCGGAAATAGTCGAGGCGATGGTCGCCAGCGAGCCGCGTTGATTGAGTATTTCTATGCGAATTTCAACGGGGAAATCGCCGACCGCATCCTCGCTCCATTCAACATCCAGCCAGTTGGTTTGTTTTTTTCTGACGATATTGCTGTTACGACATTCGTGGTGATGTACGACGATGCCTTTGCCGGGGTTGAAATAGCCTATTATCGAATCGCCTGGAATTGGCCTACAACATTTTGCCAGGGTTATGACCATGTCTTCCGTGCCTTTTATAACCAGCGGTCTTTTGGGGATTTGGTCATTGTCATCCAGTTTGACCGTGGCATTAATATCATCCTGAGTGATCAGTTTGGCGATCAAAAACGGCATTTTATTGCCCAGTCCAATGTCTTCGAGTAATTCATCCAGTGTTTGTTTAGACGTGACCTGAAGCAAGGCTTGTATTTTGGTTTCGTCAATATCTTCCAGATGTAAATGCATGGCCTGCAGTTCTTTTTCCAGTAAACGACGCCCCAGGTCGATTGCTTCCTGCTGTTTAAAATGTTTAAGATAGTTGCGGATGCCGGAACGGGCTTTGGCGGTAATCACATAATTAAGCCAAAGCGGATTGGGTCTGGCCCACGATGCGGTAATGGCTTCGACGGTGAAGCCGTTTTCCAGTTGGGTTTGCAGCGGCACCAACTGTTTGTCGATTCTGGCCGAAACGCAGGCATTACCCACGTCGGTGTGCACCGCGTAAGCAAAATCGATAATGGTCGCGCCGCGCGGTAATTTAATAATCTCGCCCTGCGGGGTGAATACAAAGACTTCCTGAGGGAACAAATCCACCTTCAGGTTATCGATAAATTCCAGCGAATCACCGGCAGATTTTTGGATTTCGAGCAAATCCCTCAGCCACTCGTTGGCACGGTCCTGGAACTTTTCCGTTTTATCGTCATCGGATTTATACAGCCAGTGCGCGGCGATGCCGGATTCCGACATGCGGTGCATTTCATGCGTTCTGATCTGGACCTCAATCGGCACAGCGTAGGGTCCCATTAATATTGAATGCAGGGATTGATAGCCATTGGCCTTGGGCAAGGCAATATAATCCTTGAAACGTCCGGGAATCGGCTTGTATAGGTTATGCATAACGCCTAGAACGCGGTAGCAGGTATCAACGTCATCGCAAAAAATCCGGAACGCATAGACATCAAAAACATCGGCCAGGGAGATTTTTTTGTTGAGCATTTTTTTATAAATGCTGTAAAGATTTTTTTCTCGTCCGGAAACGTCACAGTTTATGCCGACTTCTTGCAAACGATTTTTTATCGTACTTTCGATGATGTCGACAATTTTACGACGATTGCCCCGCGCTTTTTTTACCGCATTATTTAACACCGCGTGCCGCATCGGATACATCGCCTCAAAACTCAGCGCTTCGAGTTTTTGCCGGATATTGTTCATGCCCAGACGATTGGCGATCGGCGCGTAAATGTCCAGGGTTTCACGGGCAATGCGACGCTTTTTTGCAGCCGGCATGACACCGAGAGTCTGCATGTTGTGCAGTCGGTCTGCCAGTTTGACGATGATAACGCGTAAATCTATAGCCATGGCCAGAAACATTTTGCGGACATTTTCCGCTTGCGTTTCTGCATGTGACTTATTATCGATTTTGGTTAATTTGGTAACCCCGTCGACCAGTTCTGCGACTTGTGTGCCGAACTTGTCAGCCAGTTCTTGTTTGCTGATAGAAGTGTCTTCGATAACATCATGCAGTATGGCCGCCATGATGCCGTTGGCATCCATGCGCATTTCAGCAAGCGTGATCGCGACAGAGATAGGGTGGCAAATATAGGCTTCGCCGGTTTTACGAAATTGACCGGAATGGGCGGCTGCGCCAACTTCATAAGCTTGGACGCATTGGTCGATTTGGGCTTGATCCAGATAGCCGGACAAGGTCGTGCATAAACGCCGAATCAGTTTGTCTTGAGGGCGTTCCCGCTCGATCGTGTCCGCTATTTCCAGCATAGGCTTTATAAATCAGAACATTGGGTTATGGTGATCATGGGCTTCGCCGACACGATGCAGTAGATCGACATTTTCAGCGGTGACATGGCCTGCCGCAATTTCGCGCAAGGCGACAACCGTATCTTTGTCTTTACCGCGCGGGACAAATTCAGTCGCACCGTGGCTCAGTTGGCGCGCTCTGGTGCTGGCTAATAAAACCAGTTTGAAGCGGTTTTCAACATGTTCTAAACAATCTTCGATAGTGACTCTGGCCATTTTTAATCCTGATGCGTTGTAGTTAAGGCAAAAGGCAAAAGGCAAAAGGCAAAAGGTTTTTTCACCCTTCGTCTTTTGCCCTTTGCCTAACTTGTTAGCGCGATTTTAACACAGAAACAGCGGGAAGTTCTTTACCTTCAAGAAATTCAAGAAATGCGCCGCCGCCGGTCGAGGTGTAAGACACGTCATCGTTAATGCCATATTTGTCGATGGCAGCCAAGGTATCGCCGCCGCCCGCAATCGAGAAAGCTTTGCTTTCGGCAATCGCGGTTGCCAACACCTTGGTGCCGTTACCGAACTGGTCGATTTCAAAGACGCCGACGGGACCGTTCCAGACGATGGTGCCGGCGGTTTTTATGATCTCGGCATACTGTTTTGCGGTATCGGGACCTATATCCAGAATCAAATCGTCAGCTTCGACATCGGCCACTTTTTTAACGGTAGCGACGGCGGTTTCTGAAAATTCTTTGGCGCAAACCACGTCGACAGGGATCGGAATGTCGGAACCGTTGCTTTTGGCTGCTGCAATCAGTCGTCTGGCTTCATCCAGCAGATCGGCTTCGTAGAGCGATTTGCCGACCGGGAAACCTGCAGCCGCAATAAAGGTATTGGCGATACCGCCGCCGACGATTAACTGGTCGACTTTTTCCGACAGGGATTTTAATACCGTTAATTTGGTCGACACTTTAGAGCCGCCGACAATGGCGACCAAGGGTTTGGCCGGTGTTTCCAGGGCCTTGCCCAGTGCGTCCAGTTCGCTGGCTAACAATGGCCCAGCGCAAGCAATCGGTGCAAATTTGGCTACGCTGTGGGTTGAAGACTGAGCTCTGTGCGCGGTACCGAAAGCATCCATGACAAATATGTCGCACAGAGCCGCCATTTTTTTGCCCAGCGTGTCGTCATTTTTTTCTTCGCCGATATTAAAACGCACGTTTTCGCAGAGCACGACTTCGCCTGGCGCTATAGTGATGCCGTTGATCCAGTCTTTTTCCAGTCTGACCGGCTTGCCCAATAAGCTGGACAGGCGTTCGGCGACCGGCTTCAACGAAGACTCTTCGTCGTATTGACCTTCAACAGGGCGACCCAGATGCGACATTACCATGACCGCAGCGCCTGCAGCCAGGGCTTTTTCAATAGTGGGGACGCTGGCCTGGATACGAATATCGCTGGTCACTTGGCCGTTTTTTACCGGTACGTTCAGATCCTGACGGATTAATACCCGTTTGCCTGCCAAGTCCAAATCTACCATTTTCTTAATTGACATATTACGCTCTCATTGTTGTGGGTTGATTTATTCATTCTAAAAAAGCAGTTTGTCCACGAAAGGCACGAAAAATATGAAAAAAACATAAAAAAGTAAATACGTTGTGTAACACAGTTATTCACCTTTTAAGTGATAGTTACGACTTTTGGTTAAGTTCAGGTAAGCCCTGATAACTATTCGAAATTTTTCGTGCCTTTCGTGCTTTTCGTGGACAATGCCTGTTTGATTAATCCTGTTTCCATTTGATCGAGCAACCGATACTGTTGATTTGCTCTTTGGGGCCGTGGCCGGTTTCGGCAACTAGCTTCATCGCCTCAAATAATTCCCGCTTGGCGCCTTCCGGTGCGGTTTCCTTGCGACTGGCATCCAGTCGTCCGCGGTATTGCAGTTCGTAGTCGGCATTATAGCCAAAAAAGTCCGGTGTACAGATAGCGCCGTAAGCCTTGGCGACTTGCTGCGATTCATCAAGCAAATAAGGGAAACTAAAACCTAACTGCTCGGACAGTTTTTTCATGTTGTCGAATGAGTCGGCGGGGTATTCAGCGGTATCGTTGGACATGATTGCCACCGATTCTACGCCCAGCGCTTTAAGTTCCCGCGTATCCCGGATAATCCGATCCTGTACGGCTTTGACATAGGGGCAATGATTGCAGATAAACATTACCAGCAGACCATTTTTGCCCATGCACTGTTGCAAAGACCAGGTGCGCCCGTCAACGCCGGGCAGTTCAAAATCGATGGCTTTTTTGCCGAAATCACAGATGGGGGTTTCCAGAGTAACCATTTTTACACCTACCTTTTTTGTATGAATCTAAAAACGCCGATTTTTCCACGAAAATCACCAAAGCCAAAAGTAGGCGCCTCTAGGCGACACAAAAAAATCTATATGTTGAATGCAGGTTATTTATTCCCGGTAATGATTTTCGTGGATGAAGTGCTTTTTTTAGTTTTATTGAAACAACAGCGCCGCACTGATGACCGCCGCGCTGACCAGCATCGCCCAGACCGTTTTGCGGTGATTGTTGTCCATTTGTTGGCGTAACAGCATTAATTCCCTGTTTTGCGTTTCCGCATGTTGCTTTGCATGAGCGGCATTGCCCAGCGCTTTATAAATCAACGAGGGAATTTCGGGGAATTGCTCGGCAAAGTCGGGAAACTGCTTGATCAGTTTGTCTATTTTGGCTTTAGGGCCGACGCGCTGATGAAACCATTTTTCAAGAAAAGGTTTGGCGGTTTGCCACAAGTCCAGATCGGGATAGAGTTGTCGCCCCAAGCCTTCAATGTTGAGCAGGGTTTTTTGCAGCAACACCAGTTGCGGCTGGACATGCATATCAAAACGACGCGCAGTCTGGAATAAACGCAGCAGCAATTGACCGAAAGAAATGTCTTTCAGCGGTTTTTCAAAAATCGGCTCGCAAACGCTGCGTATCGCCGATTCAAACTCTTCTATCCGGGTCGATTCGGAAACCCAGCCGGATTCAACATGCATTTCGGCCACTTTGCGATAATCGCGATTGAAAAAAGCCAGAAAATTTTCCGCCAGATAGTGCTGGTCTGATAATGACAGGGTGCCGACGATGCCGAAATCAACGGCGATATATTTGGCCGGCAGATCGACAAAAATATTGCCGGGATGCATGTCGGCATGGAAGAAATTATCCCGGAACACCTGGGTAAAAAAGATTTCCACGCCGCGTTCGGCGAGCAATTTAAAATCGGCGCCGCCCGCCCTAAGCTCATCGATATTGCCTACCGGGATGCCGTGAATCCGTTCCATGACCAGCACTTTCTGGCGCGTTAACGGCCAGTGGATTTCCGGGATGTAGATGATGTTGGAGCTCTCGAAGTTGCGGCGCAATTTGGACGCATTGGCGGCTTCCCTGACCAGATCGAGTTCATCCAGCGTGGTTCTTTCAAATTCGGCAACGACATCCACAGGGCGTAAACGCCTTGCGTCAGCCCAGAAACGTTCGGCAAAACGCGCCAGTTCATAAAGCAGTCCTATATCCGAGCGTATCCGGTTTTCTATGTCGGGACGCAGCACTTTAACGACAACGCTTTCGCCGCTGTGCAGAACGGCGGTATGAACCTGTGCGACGGATGCCGAGGCCAGCGGTTCGGGATCAAACTCGGCAAACGCCTCGCCGATTGACATGCCGAGCTCTTTTTCGATAATGCTGCGGGCAATATCATTGGCAAAGGGAGGAACCCGGTCCTGTAGTTTGACCAGTTCGTCGGCGATGTCATCGGGCAGCAGGTCTTTTCGGGTAGACAAGGCCTGGCCGAATTTGACATAAATAGGTCCCAAATCTTCCAGCGCGCGCCGGATTCTGACGCCACGCGGTTCCTGTTGGCGTTTGAGCCAGTAATTGGGGGAGAAAACCGCTAAATAACGAACAGGTCGGAATAAATGCGTTTTTAAAACGATTTCGTCCAGGCCGTGAAAGACCAGAACCCAGTTGATATGGATCAGGCGCAATAATAATTTAGGGTGGATCACGAGTTACCTTTGTTGCTTGATGCAAGGTTGAGATGTGTAGGCTGACAGATTTGTTTATGTCAACAAATGCTATAAAACCGACATAAAATAGTCCCAATACCAGCTCTATTAAAAAACATAACATCAATCCAAATTGCTATATGGATAATGACGATGATCCAAAAAAACACTTGGAAAGATGTTTTTTTATTTTTATGCCGTATTACGTGTTGGGTAATTAAAGCGCCGGGCCAACCGCCTAGTAATTCGAGCAGGTGTAATGTTGATTCTTGTGTTCTCCATTCCTTCTTATGCGCCTTTGTTTTGTCTCTGGCGTAAATAATGAATGTTATTAAACTCATAACGAAATAAACAAAAAATGGAATGAAATTATGCTGGCTTTTAATTAGGAGAGCTGAAAATACAAACGGAATCGCCGCGATAAATAGAATGGATGGCATTCCTGATCGATATTCTCGTCTTGTTTTTTGATTTTTCTTAAAACACTTTCTTTTATACAGCTGGCTTATTTCTTGTCCTTTTATAAAAGCGTCGCAAGCCCTTATTTTGCCATTTTTATCAATAACAACTTTATAACAAACATCGTCACCTTGTTGGGGCTGATAATTGGAATGCGCTAAATCACGAATGTGAATAAATACATCTTTTCCGCCGCCATTGGGTTGAATAAAGCCGAAACCTTTATCCCCTTTCCACGACTTAATGATGCCTTCGTATAACTGCATTTAGAATCCCTAGCCAGCTACAAATACTTTTCCAGTCTTTCGATCCTGCTTTGCAATCTGTCAAAATCGGTGCGCAATTCATCAACCTGGGCAAAATAAATATTCACTTCAGGCGCAGACGGCAAGTCGCGGGTTTCTTCCTGCAAAAATTCTGCGGCATTCAGTCTGAAGGTTTCAAGCGACTCCTTGCTCCAGCTTTGACCTGCACGAAAAAAGCTTGCCACCTTATGCGCGATAATGTCGCCGGTGAACTGCGACAGTTTTTCTTCCAGATCGATGTCCAGTTTGGCGAACAACTCCTGAAATTTGCGGCCGGTTTGCATATCGCCTTCGATTTTCACCTCGCCCGAGAAAACTGAACGCATCGGCGTAGAGCTTAGTCCCATCAAGCCCAGCGCCCAAATCGAACCGGTCATACGGGTGTCCGCCGGCTCAGGGAACTGATCCAGGCACTGAATGGATTCGGTAGTCGGGCACAGGTAAATGGTTTCATCAAACGGCAAAACGGTCACGGCAATGACTTTACCGGCTAGCGGCGTTAAAAAATAGCCGCTGTCCTGATCCAAGGCAAGATATTGATTCAGCGTAGCTTCCAGCGCGCCAACCAGCAAGGGTTTGATGGACATGCTAAATTTTATAACCTCTGTGAACGGCGACGATACCTTGTGACATATTGAAGTATTCGCAGCGTTCGAGGCCTGCGTTTTCCATCATTTTTTTCAGTTCATCCTGCTTGGGGTGCATGCGAATCGATTCGGCAAGATAACGGTAGCTTTCTTCATCCTTCGCGACAAATTTGCCTATCTTGGGCAGCAGCTTGAAGGAATAAAAATCGTAGACTTTTTCGGTGATTTTGTCGACCGGATGCGAAAATTCCAGCACGATAACCCGGCCGCCGGGTTTAAGAACGCGGTACATGGAGCGCAACGCGGCATCCTTATCGGTGACGTTACGCAAGCCGAAAGCGATGCACACGCAATCGAAGGTGTTGTCTTCAAAGGGCAGGCATTCGGCATTGACTTGCGCATAACGGATATTGCCGACCAAGCCTCTGTCGATTAAACGGTTACGACCGGTGCGCAGCATTTCCGAGTTAATGTCGGCCAAAATCACTTGGCCTTCCGGACCGACGCGTTTTTCGAACAGCGTGGTTAAATCGCCGGTGCCGCCAGCCAGATCAAGCACTTGCTCGCCTTGACGCACATTGCTCAGCTGCACGGCAACGCGTTTCCAGATGCGGTGGATACCCAAGGACATCAGGTCGTTCATGATGTCGTATTGTCCGGCAACGGAATCGAATACGCCGCGTACCAGATTGACTTTGTCTTCTGTGGCGACTTGCTTAAATCCGAAATGGGTGGTGTTAGTCATGGTTGTACCTGTAAGTGATCGTTCCCACGCTCTGCGTGGGAATGCATCCTGCAACGCTCCAGCGTTGCGTGAGCGCGGAAACGATGAAGTTAGTTTTGTCTTGGTTCTTTGTGTTTATGCCCGGCAGCGTCAAGTTTATGCAGATAATCAGCCCATAAAGTTCGATATTCAGCTCCCAATTTATGCAGCAAATCCCAGGTATAAATGCCGCTGTTATGGCCGTCGCTAAATACCGGGGCTATCGCATAATTGCCTATCGGTTTGATTTCCTTGATGGTGACATCTTCCTTGCCAACCTGCAGGACTTCCTGTCCTGGCGCATGGCCTACCGCTTCTGCCGAAGGCGTGTAGACGCGCAGATATTCGCACGGCAATTTAAACACGCTGCCGTCATCAAAACTGATTTCAACAATGTTGGAAACCTGATGCAGCTTGATTTCAGTCGGGTGGGTGTTGGTGGGTTTTGCAGTTAGGCGCATAAACAATATAAGGCGAAAGGCTAAGGGTGAGAGGCTAAGGGTGCAAGGTAGTGGGGCAGATTTTTGCCTTTAATCTTGCACCTTGCACCTACAAAATATAACGACTCAAATCCTCGTCTTCAACAAACTCGGCCAAATGATCATTAACATAAGCCGCATCGATAAGGATGTCTTTTCCACTAAGATCCGGGGCGTTAAAGGAGATGTCTTCCAATAACCGTTCCAGAACGGTGTGCAATCTTCTGGCGCCGATATTTTCAGTGGTTTCATTGACCTGCCAGCCAAGTTCGGCAATGCGCTTGATGCCGTCGGTAGAAAATGACAGCGATAAGCCTTCGGTGGCCAATAACGCAATATATTGCTCGGTTAACGAGGCATCAGGTTCGGTCAGAATACGCACAAAATCATCGGCTGAAAGTGCATCCAGTTCAACGCGGATAGGGAGTCGGCCTTGCAATTCGGGGATTAAATCCGATGGTTTGGATAAATGGAAGGCGCCCGATGCGATAAATAAAATATGGTCGGTTTTGATGGCGCCGTATTTGGTGCTGACGGTAGTGCCTTCAACCAACGGTAACAAATCGCGCTGTACGCCCTCGCGGGAGACTTCACCGCCGCCCAGCTCGGAGCGTTTGCAGATTTTATCGATTTCATCCAGAAACACGATGCCGTTTTGCTCCACAGATTCAACCGCGCGCAAGCGGATGTCATCTTCATTAACCAGTTTGGCCGCTTCTTCATCCTGTAGAACTTTCAGGGCTTTGTTGATTTTCATTTTGCGGGAGCGGGTTTTGCCTGAGCCCAGATTTTGAAACATGCCTTGCAGCTGGCTGGTCATTTCTTCCATGCCGGGAGGCGCCATGATTTCAACGCCCATCGGCGCCAGATGCACGTCAATCTCAATTTCCTTGTCATTCAAGTCACCCTCGCGTAATTTCTTGCGCATTTTTTGACGGGTCGTTTCTTCGGTGTC
This sequence comes from Methylobacter svalbardensis, assembly GCF_037671525.1. Taxonomy (NCBI): domain Bacteria; kingdom Pseudomonadati; phylum Pseudomonadota; class Gammaproteobacteria; order Methylococcales; family Methylococcaceae; genus Methylobacter; species Methylobacter svalbardensis. Next base: position 11,528 of record NZ_JAWPOH010000007.1, on the reverse strand, counting down.
GGACAGCATGCCGCCATTCGCCCTGGGCAACAGAATATCCAGAATCCGGTCTTCGGCGGCATCGAAAGCCTTGTTTTCAACCTTGTCCATTTCCAGGGTGCGGGTCATTTTGACGGCGGTATCGACTAAATCACGGATAATGGAATCAACGTCACGGCCGACGTAGCCGACTTCGGTGAATTTGGTGGCTTCAATTTTAATGAAAGGCGCATTGGCCAGACGCGCCAGGCGACGGGCAATTTCAGTCTTGCCGACGCCGGTAGGGCCGATCATTAAAATATTTTTTGGGGTGATTTCTTCACGCAGGGCAGGGTCAACCTGTTGACGGCGCCAGCGGTCGCGTAGTGCGATCGCGACGGAACGCTTGGCATTGGCTTGACCGACAATATGCTTGTCCAGTTCGCTTACAATTTCTTTTGGAGTCAATTGGCTCATTTGTTTACTCGTTAGGTTCAGCGTCGAGTTCTTCTATACGCAAGTTGTGGTTGGTATAAATGCAGATATCGGCGGCTATATTTAAAGACCGTTCGACAATTTCGCGGGCGCTAAGATCGGTATTTTCCAGTAATGCACGGGCAGCAGCCTGGGCAAAAGCGCCGCCGGAGCCTATCGCCATCAAGTCGAATTCGGGTTCGATCACATCGCCGGTACCGGAAATAATCAATGAGGTTCTGGCATCGGCAATGGTCAGCAAGGCTTCCAGTTTGCGCAAGGCGCGGTCGGTACGCCAATCCTTAGCCATTTCCACGGCGGCACGGGTTAAATTGCCCCGGTGTTTTTCCAGCTTGCCTTCAAAATGCTCAAATAAAGTGAATGCATCTGCCGTTGCACCGGCAAAACCGGCGATAACTTTATCGTGATATAACCGGCGTACCTTGCGGGCATTGCCTTTCATCACAGTGTTGCCCAATGTGACTTGACCATCGCCGCCGATCACAACTTTGTCGCCCCGGCGAACAGAAAGTATCGTTGTTCCTCTAAACACTTTAATATCCTAAAATTACCAAATAGATAAAATCAATTTTACATGGTCTGAATTTAATTGTGCGAAAAAATGAGGGCAGGGTCTTAATTAATGTAGAGGATTCGATTTAGTTGAGGTTCAGAAAAATATGCTACGCTGGGTAAAATAGTTAGAAGAGAGGCATTCTAAATGGACGCACTGGACCAAATATCAACAACCCTGGCACTATCAATGGGACTGGCGTGGGCCAGCGGCATAAACCTGTATGCGACGCTGTTCACACTGGGTTATCTTGCTAATACCGGTAACATCGATCTGCCGCCGGATTTGCAGATAGTCGCTACCCCGATGGTCATGGCTGCGGCGGGACTGATGTATTGTGTCGAGTTTTTTGCCGATAAAACGCCGGGCGTAGATACCGGTTGGGATGCCATCCACACCTTTATCCGCATCCCGGCAGGAGCCATGCTTGCGGCCGGGGCGATCGGCGACTTGAATCCTGCCGTTGAATTAGCCGCAGCCATCATGGGCGGCGGTCTGGCGGCAGGTTCGCATGCGACCAAGGCCGGAAGTCGGGTGTTGATCAACACCTCGCCGGAACCCTTTAGCAACTGGGCGGCATCGATCGGCGAGGATGTCGTGGTAATCCTCGGCGTCTGGGCGAGCATCAATCATCCGGTATTGTTCCTGGTAGCGCTGGCGTTATTTATCCTGCTGATGATCTGGCTGCTGCCGAAAATATGGGTAGGCATAAAGCGGGTATTCGGTTTTATTATGAACTTGTTCAGAAGAGAAAATCCGGCGACAAATCAAAGTCCGCCCCAATAAAAAACATTATGTATTGACTGTCGGCAGATAATCGAGTCTAATGGCGCTCTTTTGTAGTTCCGCCCAGGTAGCTCAGTCGGTAGAGCAGAGGACTGAAAATCCTCGTGTCGACGGTTCGATTCCGCCCCTGGGCACCACTGCAAAAAACGCAACACCTCAAAAATGCCCAGGTAGCTCAGTCGGTAGAGCAGAGGACTGAAAATCCTCGTGTCGACGGTTCGATTCCGCCCCTGGGCACCAAGAATTTCAAAGGCTCCGATCTAATCGGGGCCTTTTTTATTTGTGCTCTCCGGTCCTCCGCTGGGCCGAGCGGCTTCTAGATCACTCCGGTTCAGTCATAGTTGTACTGTGTCGCACCCTTATTCTTGGTGTAAAACGGCAATGTGACGTAAATCATTCATCGCGAATAATTCTGCACAAACAAACTGTTCATTTTTCATCAAGTCAGATTTTAGCTCTATCAAACGACTACTTTTCGGTTCATCTCCGGCCTTTTCCGGTTACTCAATCCTCCATATACTCTTGCCAAAGGTCAAAGTTAAGTAACTTTTGCCCCGCCCAATAGGTTCGAGCATCGACAAGCTTAATCTAATTCAATCGTGCTCGTTTAGCACTGCATACAAAACCCTTCTACTTAAAGAAAGCTGTTCCACTTTTAATCCAAATACACCTCAAGCTCCAAAATACTTGTTCCTTCAAGGCCTTCATTTTTTTCCGCCCGACCAAGACGGTACAAAAAAAACAGAACAACTCACTTAAGCTCTGGAATTAACACCAATGAGACAAAATAAACGTGTTATCTTGCGGTAGGAACAGTTACGTCAAGCTCTGGCTACAAAATCCAAGACACGCTGTAATATCTAAGCTGTAGAAGCTTTAAAGAACCTAGAGAAAGCCAGGTCTGGCGACAGAATGCCTACGCGCCGTAGAATTTTTGAAAAATCAGCAGATAAATAAGATAGCTACCCCCTATAATTCAGCACAAAATCAAAAACGACCAACCAGGATAATTAAAGAAAATAAATGGCCATTAAAAAAAGCGAACTTTACAGCTCTCTATGGAGTAGTTGCGACCAGCTACGGGGCAGCATGGATGCCTCACAATACAAAGATTACATCCTGGTGCTGTTATTTGTTAAATACGTGTCGGACAAATATTCGGGCGTTGAAGATGCACCCATTGAAGTACCTGAAGGCGGTAGCTTTAAAGACATGGTCGCCTTAAAAGGGCAGAAAGACATTGGCGAAAAAATTGACATCATAATCACCAAGCTAGCCACAGCGGGAGACAACAACCTTAATGGCGTGATTAACGTTAACAGCTTTAATGATGAAAACAAGCTGGGCAAACCCAAAGAAATGCAGGACAGGCTGTCTAAGCTGATAGCGATTTTTGAGAACGAAAGCCTTAACTTTAATAAGAACCGCGCCGACGGTGATGACATACTCGGCGATGCTTACGAATATTTAATGCGCCACTTTGCCAGCGTATCAGGTAAAGACAAAGGACAATTTTACACGCCATCCGAAGTATCGCGGGTGGTCGCTAAAATAGTCGGCGTAACGCATGATACGTTACAAGACAAATCAGTTTATGACCCGACTTGCGGCAGCGGCTCGTTACTGTTGAAAGTGGCGGATGAGGCCAGCCGTGGCTTAACCCTTTACGGACAAGAAAAAGACAATGCCACCACCGGCTTATGTAAAATGAACATGATTTTGCATAGCAATGAAGATGCAGAAATAGCCCCCAACGGCGACACTATTACCAGCCCTCATTTTAAAGATGCTCAGGGTCAACTAAAAACCTTTGATTTTGCCGTCGCCAATCCACCTTTTTCCACTAAATCCTGGAGCAATGGTATTAATCCGGCTGACGATGAATATAATCGGTTCAGTTACGGTATTCCACCCGAAAAAAATGGCGATTACGCGTTTTTGCTGCATATCATCCGCTCGCTTAAAAGTAACGGCAAAGGCGCGATTATTCTGCCTCATGGGGTTTTATTTAGAGGCCATGCAGAATCCAGAATCCGTGAAAACCTGATCAACAAAGGCTATATTAAAGGCATTGTTGGCCTATCTGCCAACCTGTTTTACGGCACTGGCATCCCCGCCTGCATTATTGTTATCGACAAAGAAAACGCAATCGCTCGTAAAGGTATTTTTATGATCGATGCGAGCAAAGACTTTATTAAAGACGGTGACAAAAACCGGTTGCGCGAACAAGACATTCATAAAATTGTCGATGTGTTTAACAAACAAATCGAATCGCCACGTTATGCGCGACTGGTGTCCCTGGATGAAATCGCAACCAACGATTACAACCTTAATATACCTCGCTACATCGACAGTCAGGAGCCGGAAGACCAGCAAGACATAGAAGCCCACTTATTAGGCGGCATACCCGACAGCGACATAGATGCACTTAACGATTATTGGACGGTTTGCCCAACACTACGCGCTGATTTATTTGTCGCCAGTGATCGACCCGGATACAGCCAACTGAATATCGATGAAGATGATATAAAAACCACTATTCATGGGCATCCGGAATTTAATGTCTACAGTCAACAATTACAGCTTACCTTTAACGAATGGCAAGCAAAGCAAACGGTTTTTCTAAAGGCGCTGCAAACACAATGCAAACCGAAACCTATCATTCATCAGCTATCGGAAGACTTACTGACAGCGTTTGCTAACAAGCCATTGATTGATCAATATGACGTTTACCAGTCGCTAATGACCTACTGGCTGGAAACTATGAAAGATGATATTTATCTGATTAGCGAAGACGGCTGGAAGGCAGACTTAACCCAGGTACTGGCTAAAAGCGGCAAAGTCAGTGAAATAATCTGCGAGCTAATCCCCAAGCCGTTAATGGTCAACCGTTACTTTAAAAAGGAACAGGCCGCGATTGAAGCCCAGGAAATCAGCAAAGCAGATATAACTCGGCAAATGGAAGAGCTACAAGAAGAACATGGCGGCGAAGACGGCTTATTGTTTGAGGCATTGACCGACAGCGGTAAATTAAGCAAAGCCAGTATTACCGAGCGGCTTAAAAACCCGAAAACCGCACTGGATACTGAAGAGATAGTTCAACTTAATGCCTACCTGAAATTGCTTGAGCAAGAAGCAAAAGCCGGCAAACAGATAAGAGAAGCTATAACAGCACTCGATAACCTTGTCTTAGCCAAGTATCCTATCCTTTCCGAAGCTGAAATTAAAACCCTGGTGGTTGATGACAAATGGATGGTTACGATAGCTGAGGCCGTCCAAACAGAAATGGAAAGATTGTCGCAACGCCTCACCCAACGTATTAAACAGTTGGCCGAGCTCTACGCGAAGCCATTGCCTGCTTATATTAATGAAGTGGAAGCACTATCAGCCACCGTTGACGAACACCTGAAGAAAATATTGGGGTTCGCATGGAACTGAGGCCGGGCTACAAGCAGACCGAGGTAGGGAGGATTCCTGATGATTGGAATACCAAGACTATCGATGAGATTGGATTTGTCACGAGCGGAAAACGGCTACCACTTGGCAGTTCATTAACGGAACAAGAAACACCCCATCCCTACATTCGTGTAACCGACATGAGACCAGGGACAGTTTCACTTTCTGATATAAGGTTTGTGCCTGACCATGTCTATCCTGCCATCAAGCGTTACAGAATATTCCGAGACGACATTTTCATCTCGGTAGCTGGATCATTGGGGATAGTTGGGAAAATTCCAGATGAACTTGATGGTGCAAACCTCACCGAGAACGCTGACCGAATCACAAACATTTCGTGCTCACGGGACTATCTTCTTTATGTCCTTATGTCACCGCTGATTCAGAATACGATTGAATCATTGCAGACAGTTGGCGCGCAGCCGAAACTTGCTCTGACAAGGATTCGCAAGTTCGTTATTCCACTCCCGGACACCAGAGCCGAACAAGAAGCCATCGCGGAAGCTCTGTCCGACGTGGATGCCCTGATCGCATCACTTGATGAACTCATCACCAAAAAGCGCAGTATCAAACAAGGCACGATGCAGCAATTACTCACTGGCAAAAAACGCTTGCCAGTATTTAGTGAGAAGTGGGAGGTGAAGCGGTTGGGAGCTGTTGCTGATATTGTAAGGGGCGCATCACCAAGACCTATTGAAGACCCTAAATGGTTTAATGAAAACTCATCTACAGGCTGGGTAAGAATTTCTGATGTAACAAAGTCTAATAAATATCTTTTTGAAACGTCTCAGAAATTATCAGAGTTGGGTGTTATAAATAGTAGATATGTTACAAGAAAAAATTTAATCATGAGTATTTGTGCAACTGTTGGAAGACCAATATTAAATGAGATAGATGTTTGTATTCATGATGGTTTTGTAGTTTATAGAAATCCACAAATAGATAAGGAATACTTATATTATTTTTTATCATTTATTGAAAAGGATTGGTCCAAAAATGGGCAAACAGGTTCACAAATGAACTTAAATACTACCCTAATTAATACAACAGAAATTTATTTTCCTAAAGACAAATCCGAACAAACAGCCATTGCCACCGTCCTCTCCGACATGGACGCAGAAATCACCGCCATCGAAGCCCGCCGCGACAAAACCAAAACTATCAAACAAGGCATGATGCAAGCCTTACTAACCGGTAGAATAAGGTTGATATGAACATGCAAAATCAGCCCGTTTGCTGGATTATTGCCGGTCCTAATGGCGCGGGTAAAACAACTTTTGCTTTAAAATATTTACCTGAAGTAGCCAATTGCTCTGTCTTTGTTAATGCCGACTTGATTGCCGCAGGTTTATCGCCCTTGGCTCCTGAAAAAGAATTATTAACCGCCAGTCGCTTGTTTCTGAAAGAAATCTCCAACCATATTGAAGCTCGGATTGATTTCTCATTTGAAACCACCTTGTCAGGACGCAGTTATCTGCAATTAATTAATCGCCTCAAAGCCGCTGACTGGCGTGTTGAACTCATTTATTTGGCGTTACCCAGTGCAGAGATGTCTAAGATGCGGGTTTTAGAGCGCGTCGCTCATGGTGGACATAATATTCCGGTTAATGCCATTGAACGACGGTTTCCGCGCAGCCTGCATAATTTATTGACAGACTTTAGTTATCTGGCACATCAAACGCGCTGCTTTATGAATGATGGTGAATCACCTGCACTGGTATTTGAGCAACAAGAAAATAATCGCGAGATTATTAATGAAGAGTTATTTAACCATTTGTTACAACGAGCTACATTATGAAAGAACTTACTCAAGACACCCAGAAAATGCTGGACGTACTTAAAAAAGTTGCCACGGTGACTCTGGAGCGCAAACGGCGTTTAGGTGAATATGCAGTTGTTTGGCAGGATAACAAACCGGTCATTATTGGTGAGACGCTTGAAGGCAGTGAAAACGATTTCCGGCTTGAAACCTCATTAACAAATAAACTATGAGTGACATCGGTGAAGCTGAATGCAGCACTCAAAACCGCGTCATTACTCTGTTTACCGAACAGCTGGGTTATGAGTATTTAGGAAATTGGCAGGATCAACAACGTACCAGTCCGGTTGAAGAAAGCCTGTTACGGCTATTTCTAGTCAGGCAACAGTGCTATAGCAGCGTGTTAATTGACCGCGCCCTGAAAAAATTTAACGCACTGGTCTCCGACCAAAGCAAAGGTCTCTACGAAAACAATAAAGCCGTTTATGAAGCCTTACGTTACGGCATTAAAGAGCTGGACGAGACCAATCAGCTGACTAAAACCGTAGAGTTAATCGACTGGAAGCAACCGCTAATCAATGATTTTACCATTGCTGAAGAAGTCACCTTTAAAGGCGAAAACATTAAACGCCCCGATCTGGTGTTATACGTTAATGGCATTGCACTGGGCGTTTTAGAGCTAAAAAAAGCAACACAGTCGGTAGCGAAAGGCATACGGCAAAATTTGGATAATCAGGAGTCGGTCTTTATCAAGCCGTTTTTTGCCACCATTCAGCTGGTTATGGCGGGTAATGACAGTCAAGGTATACGTTATGGCACGATAGGAACGCCGGAAAAATATTATTTAACCTGGAAAGAAGACTCGGAGCAGGAAAACTTATTGACGCGGCATTTGCTGCAACTGTGCGATAAAAGCCGCTTGATTGAGTTACTGCATGATTTTGTGGTTTTTGATGGCGGCACTAAAAAATTGCCACGTCCACATCAGTATTTCGGCGTTAAAGCCGCCCAAGAATTTATTCGTCGCCGTGAAGGCGGCATTATCTGGCATACCCAAGGCAGCGGTAAAAGTTTAACCATGGTCTGGCTAACCAAGTGGATCAGGGGTTTTAACCCCGATGCGCGAGTACTGATCGTAACTGACCGTATTGAACTGGATAAACAAATCGGAGGCGTGTTTGCTGGCGTTAATGAAGAAATTTATCGCACTAAAAACAGCCATGATTTAGCCAGCCAGCTTAATGCAACGTCGCCCTGGTTACTGTGTTCGTTGATCCATAAGTTTGGACGTAAAACCAAGGCCAAATCTAAGACCGATTATGATGAATATATTGAACAACTAAAAGCCAGTTTGCCGAGTAACTTTAGAGCCAAGGGTGATCTTTATGTGTTTGTTGATGAGTGTCATCGGACGCAATCGGGTGATTTACACAAGGCCATGAAACAACTGCTGCCTAATGCCGTATTTATCGGTTTTACCGGCACACCGTTACTCAAAAAAGATCGAGAAAGCTGCAATGTATTTGGCAAATATATCCACACCTATAAATTTAATGAAGCGGTAGCTGATGGCGTGGTACTGGACTTGCGTTACGAGGCAAGAAAGGTCGAGCAAAATTTAGGTTCCAAGGAAAAAATTGATGAGTGGTTTGAGGTAAAAACCAAAGGTTTGAACGAAGCCGCCAAAACCAGAATAAAACAACGCTGGGGCACCTTGCAAAAGGTGCTGAGTTCTAAAGACAGGCTCGGTCACATTGTTGCCGATATTATTCTGGATATGGCGCGTAAGCCTCGATTAAAAAACGGCAAAGGTAATGCTATTTTGGTCGCTGGCAGTATTTATGAAGCCTGTAAATATTATGAGTTATTTCAACAAGTAAACTTTACTAAATGCGCGATTATCACCTCCTACACACCAAAGCTTACCGATTTAAAAGGTGAAACGCTGGGCGAAGAGGCCAAGACTGAAAGCCAGTGGCAATACGATGTTTACAACAAAATGCTGAACGGCAAAAAGCCGGAAGATTTTGAAGATGAGGTAAAAAAGCAATTCATCAAAGAACCAGCAAACGTGAAGTTGCTGATTGTGGTTGATAAGCTATTGACCGGCTTTGATGCACCGCCAGCGACTTACATTTATATTGATAAGACCATGCAGGATCATGGCTTGTTTCAGGCTATTTGCCGCGTGAATCGCCTGGACGGTGTTGACAAGGAATTCGGTTACATCATTGACTACAAGGATTTATTTAAAAGCCTTGAAAAAGCGGTCGGCAATTATACCCAGGACGCTTTTAAAGAGTACGAACCCAAGGATATTGAAGGCTTGTTGAATAACAGACTTAAGCAAGCCCGTGAAATCCTCGATAACGCCTTAGAAGCTGTAAAAGCATGGTGTGAGCCGGTAGATCAGCCGTACGCCGACGAAGACTACCGGCGTTATTTTTGTGGCAATAACCTTGCCAACGATAATCAGGTTGAAGACAATGAGCCCAAGCGGGTAAGCCTTTATAAGTTCACGAACGCGTTAATGAGAGCTTACGCCGAACTGGCTAATGAAATGCTTGAAGCAGGTTATAGCAGCCATGAAACAGTTCAGATAATAAAAGAGGTTAAGCATTATGAGGCTGTCAGTACCGACATCAAGCTGACTAGCGGCGACGCGCCGGATTTGAAGCAGTATGAGCCGGAAATGCGTTATCTGATTGACACCTATATTCGTGCTGAAGACAGCGAGGTGATCTCAAACTTTGATGACCTGACCTTAGTACAGATGCTGGTTAAGCAAGGTGAAGCAGCGGTTAATAATCTGCCCCCGTCCATTCGCAAAGATAGAGAGGCTGTTGCGGAAACCATTGAAAATAATATGCGTAAGCTGATTATTGACGAGAACCCGACTAACCCCAAGCATTATGCAAAAATGTCGAAATTGTTGGATGATCTGATTATCGCCTGGAAGAAAAAACAGCTGAGTTATGATGCCTATTTAAAGAAACTGGTTGATCTGGCAAGGCAGACGGACCAAGCCAATGGTAGCGGCATATCACGCCCTGACACACTGATCACTAACGCACAGAAAGCTTTGTATGACAATCTGGATAATGATGAAGAGTTGGCCTTAACACTTGATCAAGCCATCAGAGACGTTAAAAAAGACGACTGGCGAAACCATCCCGTTAAATCCAAGGCGGTTAGAACGGTTGTTAAAAACCACGTTACAGAAGACAAGGCAGATTACATATTCAATTTGGTCAAAAATCAAAATGATTACTGAGCCCTTGCATCAAATCACCGTGGGTAAGTTGGTGGTTAATATTGTCAGAAAAGACATAAAAAACCTCCATTTAGGTGTTTATCCGCCTGATGGCCGACTACATATTGCCGCGCCATTAACGGTGACGGATGATGCAATACGCTTGCTGGTGGTCTCTAAACTGGCCTGGATAAAAAAGCAGGTCGCTCAATTTGAAGGGCAGCAACGACAATCCAAACGGCAATATGTGTCAGGTGAAAGCCATTACCTAAAAGGGCAGCGGTATTTATTAAACGTCATTTACCACAATGCAGCGCCTAAGGTAATCATCCGCAATAAAACCTATATCGATCTTTATGTACGTGTGGGCAGTTCTGAAGAAAAACGCCAGGAAGTGATGACGGAATGGTATAGGCAACACCTTAAAGAGCAAATACCGGTACTCGTTGATAAATGGCAGCCTGTTATAGGCGTAGAAGTGCGCGCTTGGGGCATCAAGCAAATGAAAACCAAGTGGGGAACATGCAGCATTGCCGCTCAGCGTATCTGGTTAAACCTGAACTTGGCTCAAAAGCCGGAACACTGTTTGGAATACATTGTCGTGCATGAAATGGTGCATTTATTAGAGCGACATCATAATGATCAATTCACCGCCTACATGGATAAATTTATGCCGCCATGGCGTAATTACCGCGATGAGCTGAATCAATTTTTATTGAACCACTCGGATTGGAGTTATTAGTTATAAGCTGATGTTACGCAGCCAGTAATTTTTGCAACTCTTCATAAGCTATCTGGTTCGCTTTGATAAATAGCTTAGTTCTTAGCGCAAAATGATTGGCCTTGTATTTTATCTTCAGACATTCCAGCTTGAACACCGCATAGATCGACATGAAGACATGGTTGTTCTGAGTAGTGACCGTACGGGTTGGTGACTTTGCCAACCCCGCATTGGATTTTAATGACTTGTGGAACTCCTCAACTTTCCACCGTTTTTGGTAGATCGTGGCGGCTTGTTCGCCATTGCACGCTAAATCACTGCATACCAGATTCAATAGGCCGATGCTGCCGTCTTTGTTTGTAAAGACCCGGCGGACGAAAAGCACTTCCTGTTGAAAGCCTTTCATCCAACCGCGCACCGCCTGCTGATCCGCCAATTCCAGCTGACTGATCCGTACAAAACGGCCTTCTTTCTTGTCTTCTTCTGTTAAAGCCACCAAGCGGTTATTCTTTAGGGCGCTGATGAAGTGCTTGTCTTTTTTCAGGAT